>CAXBKM010000016.1:0-14323 GCA_963976265.1 uncultured Maricaulaceae bacterium | reverse complement strand
GAGAATGGAGATAACCGGGGGTTCGGCGCGCAAAGAAACCGCATCACTGATCGAGCTGGATATTTTCGGTCGCTCCGCGATCAGACAGCGATGTTCGACACTGCCGGAATCAGCCAGAGAGATCAGGTCGGCATCGGTCAAACGGATGCTTTGCAGGATAATTTTTTCGGCGACGGAGGGCGCATCGAACGCCAGAAACTTGATGACGCCATGTGGCGCCCATTCACAGTCAGCCAGAATATTGGCCATCGATATCCGAACTTTTTCCTCAACCTTCCGGGCCAGCGTCAGCAACAGCTCTCCGGCAATCGGCTCGGCGCGGGCAGACAGGGGTTTGGACACGCACATCTCTGTCACGCTCATCGCAAGCATGCCCTGGCTCTCCGGGTCCCGGAGCTTGGCAAGGCCTATCAGGGCGCGCTCAATATCACTCATTCTCGTCACTTATTGCTTGCTGCGAAGCAAAGTTCGCACTTCATTCGTGCCTTGCTATGGTTTCAGCGACGTTAACTACATTTGTGGCTTAAAATTTTGCAAAAAGTGCAATCATTAAAGGATCAGCGTGGGGTTTTGCTCGATACCTTCAAACGGGTGCGTGCGAACACCGAATCCCTGGCCGCGCCACTGAGTGCTGAAGACCAGTGCATCCAGTCCATGCCGGATGTCAGTCCGACCAAATGGCACCGCGCCCACACGACCTGGTTTTGGGAAACATTTCTCCTCAAAACACGCCTGCCGGACTACACCGAATTTGATGCAGATTTCTGCTTTCTGTTCAATTCCTATTACGAACAGGTCGGCGCGCGTCATCCGCGCCATGAGCGTGGCTTCCTGAGCCGGCCAAGTTGCGAAGAGGTCGGTCAATACCGGGCCCATGTTGACGCGGCGGTCGCCGCCTTTTTCGACAGCGCAACAGACGAGGCAATTGCGGCGGCGACACCGATATTGCGTCTGGGATTTGCCCATGAGGAACAGCATCAGGAATTGCTGCTGATGGACATTAAACATGTCCTGTCGATGAATCCGTGTTCGCCAAGAGCCTATCCATTCGAAGGTGCGCCGCAGGCCGAAATCGCCGGAGATGTTCAATTCCTGCCCTTCGAGGGCGGGCTCGTCGAGATTGGGCATGCGGGCGACGGCTTTTCGTTCGATAATGAAACGCCGCGCCACAAAGTCTGGCTGGAACCTTTTTCCCTGGCGGACCAGCCTGTGACGAATGGTGCCTATCAGGCGTTTATCGACGATGGCGGCTATTCAACCGCGACGCTCTGGCTTTCTGATGGTTGGGCCAAAATCAGGGACGCCGGATGGACAGCGCCGCTTTACTGGCGCCGGCACGATGATGCGTGGTTGGAATTCACCCTGCACGGTGACGTCCCGCTGGATCCAGGCGCGCCTGTCTGTCATCTGAGCTATTACGAGGCGCAGGCGTTTGCCGAGTGGGCGGGTGCGCGTTTACCCGGTGAAGCTGAATGGGAGCGGGCCAGCAAAGCGGCCGCGCCTGAAGGCCGGTTTATGGTGCCTGGACAATCGGCACAGCCCGGCCCTTCGCCTGCGGGCGAAGGGTTGAAACAAATGTTCGGCGGTGTCTGGGAATGGACGCGGTCCGATTATGCGCCCTATCCGGGTTTCAGGCCGCCACAGGGTGCCGTGGGCGAATACAATGGCAAATTCATGAGCGGGCAGAATGTTCTGCGCGGAGGATCCTGCGCGACACCGTCCGGGCATGTTCGTGCCACCTATCGCAATTTCTTTCCGCCAGATGCGCGATGGGCCTATTCCGGGCTCAGATTGGCGCGTGATATTTGACAGTGAACGCTGTTCAATCCGATCATAAGACCCGCACAGTTTCGCAAGGAGAATTCCCATGGATGATCAGGTCGCCGTCAAGGACCTCGTAAGCAAAGAGGAATGGGAGGCACGCTGCAGCCTGGCCGCGCTTTATCGGCTGGTGCGGATGCATCGCTGGGATGATTTGTTTTTCACCCATATCTCGATGCGCGTCCCCGGACCCGACGAGCACTTTTTACTCAACCCGTTTGGATTGCTCTACGAGGATGTCACTGCGACCAATTTGGTGAAGGTCGATCTGGACGGCAATGTATTGCCGCCATCGCGATACGGGATCAATCCGGCCGGGTTCACCATTCACTCGGCCATCCATGCCGCGCGCGAGGACGTCGCGGTCGCCATGCATTTGCACTCGGATGCCGGTGTTGCGGTCGCGGCCCAGAAAGGCGGATTGCGCCCGATTTCCCAACTCGCGATGAATGTCATGAAGGATGTGACCTATCATGACTATGAAGGCGTCGCCCTGATCGAAGACGAGAAAGCGCGTCTGGTGGCCGACCTTGGCGAGAAGAATTTGATGATATTGCGAAATCACGGCACGCTATCTGTAGGCGATCATCCGTTTTCCGCCTATGTTAGGATGTATTTGCTGGAGCGGGCCTGCAAGATTCAAACGATGGCCCAGGCAGGTGGGGAACTCGTCGAATGGGACGACGCCATGCAGGAAAAAGTCTTCGGGCAAAGCTCGGAGATTGCCGGGAACGAATTCTTCAAGGAGATCGCCTGGGCAGCCCTGCTCGACCGTGTTCGCCGCGAATCGCCGGGCTTCGATACCTGATCGCAGCGCTGTGCGCGGGCTTCAGCGCGCAGACAGCCCATGCCGGAGCCTGGCCCTTAAAAAAGGGCGAGGGACTGGTTATCTCGACCGTGCTCTATGATCGAGCCGACAGCTATTTTGATGCTGACGGGCGACCTGTCGATGGCGGCTATTTCGAGAAAAAGGAATACGCCACCTTTTTTGAATACGGGATATCTGATCGCTTCACACTGGTCGGGCGAATTGCCTGGCAGGATGTCGTGAGGCTGGACGCAGGCAGCTTTGACGCCGCGCAGGGTTATGCGGCCAGTGAAATCGGCGTGCGAATGACGGTCTGGCGCAGTGATCGAACCGTCGCTGCGACACAAATATCGGCTCTGACACCCGGTGATGGCGAGAATATCGCAGATCATCCTCTGGGCGATGGCGCGTATGGCGCGGATGTCAGGGCGCTGATCGGGCGTTCGATTGGCGATACCGGATTTACCGAAGTACAGGCAGCCTATCGCTGGCGCGATCAGGGCTTTCAGGACGAGGCCCGGATTGATGCAACGATTGGGTGGCGGCCTCGACCGCGCATTCTCGTTCTTGGGCAGAGTTTTTCGACCTGGAGCGTAACGGACCCCATGATTGGACGTCGTGAGTTTTCCCAGCACAAACTGCAAGCATCAGTAGGGTATGCGACCCGGTTCGGAGATTTTCATATCGGGGGTTATCTGACACCTGCGGGGCGAAACGCGATTGATGAACGCGCCGTCTTTCTCGGTTGGTGGCGGCGGTTTTAGTCGTCGCTCATCATCATCTTGATGTGATCGAACAGTTTTTCCTTTGATTAGGAGCCTGGACCAGCCTATCTGGCACCCAAACCGGAGTGATTAGATGCGTCGTGCTGCCTTCCTGATTGTTGTCATCGCCATTTTTGTTGTGATGGCCCTTGTTGTCATTTTTCGAGAAATGACGGGTGAAGAATCCGGTGGAGGCTTTCGCGGTTTCAGTATGGCCGTCGCCACAGCCGAGGTGACGGAACGTGAGTTTGCGGACGTCGTTACTGCACTGGGTACGGCGCGGGCCAATGAGTCTGTCGCGATCACCGCAAAAGTATCCGATACGATTTCGCGGATCGGGTTTGATTCCGGCGAGCGCGTGGTCAGTGGCCAGGTTCTGATTGAACAAACCGACCGTGAGGAAGCCGCGGCCTTGAACGAAGCGCGCGCAACGCGGCGTGAGGCTCAACAGGAGCAAGAGCGTTTTCGCGATCTCGCCGAACGTGGCATTGCCCCATCACAGCGCGTTCAGGAAACCCAGGCGGCACTCGACCGGGCTATTGCACGCGTCGGCGCGGTTGAGGCCAGAATGGCGGACCGCATTATTCGCGCGCCCTTTGATGGCCGCGTCGGTCTTCGCAATATCAGCGTTGGCGAGCTTGTTGGGCCCGGCGATGTGATCGCGACGCTCGATGATGACAGCGTCATCAAACTCGATTTCACCGTGCCAGAACGGTTCTTTGCCGCGCTTGAGGCGGGCATTCCATTGCGAGCGCGTTCCGATGCCTATCCAGACCGCGTGTTTGAAGGTGTCATCGCCGAGGTGGAAACGCGGATTGATCCTGTCACACGGTCGGTCATTGTGCGCGCAGAAATTCCCAATCCTGATGGCCTGCTGCGTCCGGGCATGTTCATGACCGTAGAGATTCGCCGCGGCGAACGTGTCCGTCCGGCCATTCCGGAAGGTGCTTTGATCCGTGTGAGTGATGATGCCTTTGTCTACGTCGTGGTTGAGACCGAGACCGGTCATTCGGTACAACGCCGACCGGTAGATGTGGGTCTGAGAACCTCGGGCGTGCTGGAAATTCTCAGCGGGCTCGAAGCGGGCGAACAGGTCGTGTCTGAAGGCACGCACCGCGTCCAGCCGGGCATGCCGGTCCAGATTGCAGGCGCGCAAGCCGCGCCGGGAGGTCGCCCATGACGCTCTCGGATATTGCTGTCAAACGTCCGGTCATGGCCGGAGTGGTCAGCGCGCTGATCGTCGTGATTGGTATTCTGGGGTATCGCTCCCTGCCTTTGCGCGAATTGCCGAATGTGGACCAACCGGTTGTGTCGGTTTCGACGACCTATCCGGGCGCCAGCGCCGACGTCGTTGAAAACCGGATCACCCAGATTATCGAAGATCAATTGTCCGGTATTGAGGGCGTTGAATTGATCAGCTCGTCGAGCCGCGACGGGCGATCCAGTATTTCGATTATTTTTTCGCTTTCGCGCAATATGGAGGCCGCTGCCAATGACGTGCGCGATGCCGTGTCGCGCGTCTCCGGAGCCTTGCCACAAGACATTGATGCGCCGCGCGTGGCCAAACAGGATTCTGATGCGCAACCGATCATCTGGTACTCGCTGATTGGCGATGGCATGACGATGGAAGAGCTCTCCGACTACGCGCAGCGTTTTATCGTGGATCGACTCTCGACCATTGACGGCGTTGCCAATGTACGCATTGGCGGCGAGCGCCGCTATGCCATGCGGATTTGGCTCGATCCCCATGCGCTGGCGGCACGACGCTTGACGGTCGATGATATCGACCGCGCGCTGCGCGCCCAAAACCTGGAATTGCCCGGCGGCGCGCTGGAGTCTGACGATGTCGACCTGACCGTGCGGGTTGAGCGCAACTATGCCGACCCGGAAGCCTTCCGGCTTTTGCCTGTCGGAAATTCGACCGACGGCCATGTCATCCGGTTGGGCGAGGTTGCTGAAGTCGAAATCGGCCCGCGCGAGGAACGTGCCCTGTTTCGCGGCAATGGTGTGACGCGGGTTGGTCTTGGTGTGGTTCGCCAAAGCCAGGCCAATGCGCTGGATGTCGCCAATGGCGTTCGCGCCGAAGTCGAACGCTTGCGCGTCGGCATGCCGGAAAACATGGAAATCATCGTCACCTATGATTCGACGGTCTTTATTTCAGAATCCATCCGCGAAGTCTGGCGCACATTGATTGTGGCTGCTCTGCTGGTTGTGTTTGTGATCTATATATTCCTTGGGTCATTTCGAGCTGCTGCAATTCCGGCCATTGTTGTGCCGGTCTGTCTGATCGGCGCATTCGGCGTGCTCGCGGCCTTTGGCCTGACCATCAATATCATCACGCTTTTGGCCCTTGTCCTGTGTATCGGCCTTGTTGTGGACGACTCGATCGTTGTGCTGGAAAATATCCAGCGCCGTGTCGATATGGGCGAGCGCCCTGCGCTGGCCGCGTTTAACGGTGCGCGCCAGGTCTTCTTTGCGGTGATCGCGACGACCGCCGTCGTTGTGGCCGTATTTGCGCCGCTGGTTGTCCTGCCGGGGATTATCGGGCGTATCTTTACCGAACTGGCCATCACAATGAGCGGGGCGGTTATCCTGTCGAGCCTCGTCGCCCTGACCCTGTCACCCATGATGGCCTCGAAAATGCTCAAACCGGCGAACAAGGCGGGCGGCGTCGCGAAAGTCGTCGACCGGTTGTTTACGCGATTGCGGGCGTCCTATCGTAATTCCCTGGAAATCGTTTTGGGCATTCCGTGGATTTCCATCCCGCTGATCGTTGCAGCACTGGGCGGCTCAATTTTCCTGCTGGACCGTTTACCCAGCGAGTTGACGCCGTCGGAAGATCGCGGATTCTTCTTCTCGTTTTTCCAGGGGCCGGAAGGCGCTGGATTTGATTACACAGCCCGGCAGGCCGAAGAGATTGAAGCCATTCTGGCCGATTTCGTCGAGCGCGATGAAATCCGTCAGGCAGTTGTCGTCGTGCCGGGTTTCGGCGGCGGCGGATTCAATTCCGGTGTTGCTTTTGGTGCGATGGCACCCTGGGATGAGCGCGAACGTTCCGGCCAGGAAATCATCGGCGAGATCAATCAGCGTTTTGGTGGATTGACCGGCGTTCGGGCTTTTGCGGGCGGTGGATCATCACTCGGTCGCGGCGCTTCGGGCAATGACATCCAGTTTGTTCTGGGCGGTTCTGATTATGACGAGATCAATCGGTGGGCCGATGAAATCCTGTTGCGGGCACGCGAGAGCAATCCCAATCTGCTGCGCGCGCGCAAAAGCTATGAGCCCAATTCGCCGCGCCTGATCGTTGATATTGATCGTGAACGGGCTGCCGCACTTGGCGTCTCGGTACAATCCATTGGCCGGGCACTCGAAGCGCATCTGGGATCGCGGCGTGTTGGCACTTACGCGGATCGCGGCGAGGATTACGATGTCGTCCTGCAAAATCGGCGTGTAGACCGGTCCAGCCAAAGTGATCTGTCGATCCTCACAGTCCGTGCCGATTCCGGCGCGCTGATCCCATTGTCCAATCTGGTCAGCCTGCGTGAGACAGGGGAATCATCCGACCGGCCACGCGTCAATCGCCTGCGTGCGATCACGATTTCAGCGACCCTGGCCGAAGGCTATACGATTGGCGATGCCATTGAATGGTTCAGCGCCGCGGGGCAGGACATATTGCCACCGACCATCCAGACGGACTTCATTGGCTCGGCCAAGGATTTCATGGATTCCAACTCGGCGACGATTTTCGCTTTCTCGATGGCCTTGCTGATCGTTTTCCTGGTTTTGGCGGCTCAGTTCGAAAGCCTGATCCAGCCTCTGGTGATTATGCTGACCGTACCGCTCGCGGTCGCCGGTGGCCTGTTTGGTCTCTACATGGTGGGATCTTCACTCAATGTGTACAGCCAGATCGGGTTGATCGTACTGGTTGGGCTGGCGGCCAAGAACGGCATTCTGATCGTCGAATTTGCCAACCAGTTGCGTGATGAGGGCCTGACCGTTCGAGAAGCGACCCTGCAGGCTGCAGATACACGATTGCGGCCCATTTTGATGACCGGTCTGTCAACCGCCATTGGGGCCTTGCCGCTGGTGTTGGCTTCAGGCGCGGGCGCCGAAAGCCGGGTCACCATTGGTATTGTGATCTTCACCGGTGTTCTGGTCGCAACCCTGTTCACCTTGGTCGTGGTTCCAGCTGCCTACAGCGTTTTGGGGCGCTTCACCAAGACTCCCAATTGGGTATCCCGTCAGATTGAACGCCAGCAGGCCAGCGCGGACGAACAGCAGATTCAGGCACCGGCTGAGTAGGCGCGGTTTAGCGTGCCGTTTCGACCAGCAGATAAGCGATCAAATCACGGCGATCATCTGCGTCACGTATCCCGACAAAGGACATGCGATTGCTAGGGATATAGCCGCGCGGATCGCTGAGCCAGGCATCAAGATGCTCCGGTGACCAATCGATTCCGGCATCACGCAGGGCCGATGAATAATTGAATCCGTCCACTTCTCCGGTCGAACGATCAAACAGGCCGTGAAGATTGGGACCCACGCGGTTGGGTCCGCCCTCTGCCAGTGTATGACAGGAGGAGCAGCGGCGAAACTGGCGGCGTCCGGCGTCAAGATCGGCCTGCGAATATTCACCGGGCAGGCTTGCCAATATGGCGAGCTCTTCGGCGTTGTCCGACGGTTCAGGATCATTCGCCGGGGGCGGGGCAGGCGCCTCGTCGGTTTCAGCCACATTTGTTTCCGGCGCAGAAGCATTGCCCTGTGTTTCGGTCGTAGACGTATCTGGTGCGCGAGGTTCTGGCGCATCGCCCGAACCACCACAACCCGCCAGTACAAAACCGGCCACGGCCATCATCAACACATGCTTCATCGCCAACTCCCACGTCGATTTTTCTATCGGAATAATAGCGCTGATAGGCTGCGATACCAGAGGCGAGGTGACGCAGGCCAGAGTACAGAATACCGGCCTAGGCCTTGGTTGAAAAACTGTGCTCTCGTTGGAATTACTCAAGATGAAGCCGAAGTGTTTGCGGGTCTCAAAGGCGGCTAATGTGTTGCACTTTTGCCAATGTATACAGGCTTTGCGCGCTTTGCGCCCTTTTCGGGCTCGTTCTTGTTGAAGGCATGTTGGATAGACCGCTAATCTTCCGACAACGATTGTGAGGACCCGATGAAATCTGTTTTTACCGTGTGGGCTTTCGTATTTGCTTTCTTGGGAGTATCGCCCTTGGCCGAAGCGCAAGGTGCGGTCATATCATCTGACTTGCAGCAGACAGTGGATGAGAATTCGCGCCAGCGCGTCATCGTGTATTTCGACCTGCCGGCCTTGGCGTTTGATCAGAACGGCCATCTGGCGTCTGATGACGCAATAAGGGAGATGGACGGCGAGCGCGACAACATTATCGGTCGGGCTCTGGGCGTTTCCGCAGCCACGCTGGCGTCGACGCCTTTGTCGGTGGACCGCCCCTCACTTGTACATGAGTATAACTATTCGCCGATGGCTGCGATGTATCTGTCTCTTGAGGAAATCCGGGCGTTGGCCGCCGATCCTTCCGTCAGCCGGATCGAACCCGATCGCCTGGGCGCGCCAATGCTCGACACCTCAATCGACAGCATTGGAGCACGAACCTTACACAATAGCGGTATGACCGGGGAAGGTGTTTCGGTCGCCATTCTGGATTCCGGGGTTGATCTGCAGCATCCGATGTTCAGCGGACGTATTGTAGACTCGGCCTGTTTTTCTACGACCGACCCGGCTCTGGGTTCGACGGGCTTTTGTCCCAATGGCCAGAATATCGACACAACGAGCGAACAGGCTGGCGATAATTGCGAAGAGTATCCCGACGATCCCGTCAATGGTGCGGCAGGCTGTTTTCACGGCACACATGTCGCGGGTATCGCAGCCGGGGCTGACCTTGAAAACCCCAACCAGCCGGGACAGATTTTGAGAGGCGTGGCACCTGCAGCAGGCATTGTCGCGGTGCAGGTGTTCAACCGTCAAACCAACCCGGCCATTTGTGGAAACGATCCTGCCTGTATTCGGACCTTCGACAGCGATCAGGTTGCTGCGCTGGAGTGGCTCTACACCAATCGGACCACGCTCAATCTGGCGTCAGTCAATATGAGCCTGGGCGGCGGGCAATACCGGTATGCTTGCGACAGTAAGCCTCAAGCGTCGATCATAGGCCTGCTTCGCAATGCGGGGATTGCCACGGTCATCGCCAGTGGAAATGACAGTTATCCCGACACGATTGGCTCTCCGGCCTGCGTCAGCGACGCCATTACGGTCGGATCCGTGGCCGAAGCGTCGAGCGTGCCCTTTGAGGTGCCGGAACAATTGTCGAGCTTTTCCAACAGTGGTTTCCAGGTCGATATGCTTGCGCCGGGCAGCGGCATTCTTTCAGCCTATCCCAGAGCCAATGATACGGGCGATCCACGGGTCTTTTCGACGGATGGTACGTCCATGGCGACACCTCATGTGGCGGGCGCGTTCGCCGTGTTTCGGGCGGCCTATCCCCAACTGACCGTTTCTCAGATCGAAAATGCGCTCGAATCATCAGGCGTCATTATCAATGCGCCACGATCAGGTTTCGCCGCGCCGAGCATCCGCATGGATGCCGCCAACGTCCAAATCCAGCGTTTGATGGCGAGCAATACGGGCACATTCAGAATTCTTCCCATTGAGTCGGCAGACCCGACCATGGCATCGGCCGGGCCTTCCACCGTCGTCGTCAATTCGCACGATCTTCTTAACCGCGGCACAGAAGCGGTCGCCTGGACAGCTAATTCTGCGGACGGCTGGTTGGCTTTTGAGGATGCCGCGGCTGCCGATGGGAGCATCAGCGCGCCGGCCAATACGTTCGGTGGTACGACAGGCGCGGAGCAGTCCAGCAGTCTGAGCGTGAATGCGAATGCGACAGGCCTGGAACCGGGCGTGCATCGGACAACCTATTCAATTGGCCCGAATATTGGACCTATGCCTCCCCTGATGGCGGTGTCGCTGGATGTCATTGACCGACCAGCCAATGATGATTTTTCCAATGCGGCCACACTGGCGTTTCGGGCTGAAATTGTTGCGGATAGCACAGGTGCTAGCCGGGAAGGCGGCGAACCCACGCATGCGGGCAGTGGCAATGGCGGCTCTGTCTGGTATCGCTGGATAGCGCCCTGGACTGGCCAGTTTGCGATTTCCGCAGAGGCCGGAACAGGCTTTGATCCAGTTCTGGCCGTTTACACGGGCAGTTCGGTTGGCAGTTTGGTTCAGGTTGCGGCCAACGATAATTTTCTGCAGGGCAATACCGGAGCCGGATTGCTTCTGAATGTCACGCGAGGCACGACCTATTACATCGCCCTTTCCGGGGCTGCGGGAAGCACGGGTCAAGCCAATCTGGAACTTACCGTTAATCAATCCCCCACGAATGACGACTCCGATTCACCACAATCCATTTCGGGGGCGTCTGGAACACTGTCAGCGACCAATATCGGCGCGAGCCTGGAGGATGGGGAGACCAATCCCACCGGTTTGCCGGGCGGCAGGTCAATCTGGTTTTCCTGGATGGCGCCTGCAACAGGTTCTGTCTGGTTTGATCCGTCTCATACCAGCTTTGTCACGCTGATCGCAGCCTATGACAGTCAGGGCACACCCGCGGCTGCCGCTGCCGGTGATGCGATTTCCTTTAACGTGCTCGCCGGGCAGACCTACCGTATTGCCGTTGACGGCCTAAGCGGCTCGCAGGGCGTATTCGACCTGTCCTGGTCCATGGACTCACCTGGGAACCGTCAATTGGTTGCGGCCATGTTGCCAACCATCCGGACGGGTGTCGTAGGACAGCCCACAACGGCCTTTGCAACGATCATAAACCCGGCCAGTACGGGCGTTGCGGGCGAAAATTGTCGAATTGTGCCACCACCGGGATTCTCGGGCGGGTTTTCATACCAGCGGACTGATCCCGATACCAACGAGGCCGTGGGTGAGCCCAACACGCCTGTCAATATCCCGGCGGGCGGTCGGCAGAGTTTTGTTGTTGGCTTCACGCCGACGAGTGCTCTGTCGCAAAGGCTTCTGGGCTTCGATCCATCCGTAACCTATCGCACGCAGCCTATCGCCTTTGGGTTTTTCTGTGACAACATTCGGCCCGCCGAACGAAGCGCCGATTTGAATACATTGCGATTGGTCGCCGATGGCTACCGCAATACGGATATTGTCACGGTCGCACAGTCATTGTCTGGCGATGGAATTGTTTCTGTTCCACAAAACGGCGTAACGCGATTCAGCCTGACAGCACAGAATATCGGGACCACAGGAAACTCGGTTGCAGTTGTAGTCAGGCCCACGGAAGGCGTTGCGCTACAAAGTGAGATTTGTCTGTCTGATCCGGCGACCGGTGCCTGCATTACCCCCTTCGCGAATGGGACACTTATTGCGTTGGCACCGGGTGCGACCCAGACCTTCACGGTCAGGGTTGGTGCCGGTGAGGCACCGGTTGCATTCTCGCCCCGGTCCAATCGCCTTTCGATCGTATTCTTTGATAGCGGCACGGCAGCACTGCTGGGCGGGACCAGCATCGCGGTGAGAACCACGAATCCGGTTTCATCGGATTGAAAAATCTCGGGCCAGTTTTATAACGGTGAGAGCGCTTGGCGTGAGAAATATGACTGAATTATCGGCACATACAATAGGGTATTTATTTGGGTATTTCGTTCTTGGCCCACTGTTGTTTGGTGCAGCGATTGCCGGGATTATTGCAATATTCACCAAGGGCAGAAACTTCGTAAGAAACTGGATTTGGGCCAGCGTCATTCTTCTTGCCATAAACGTTGTATCCAGGTTGGCACAAACTTCGGCCTAGTAGGACAGCTTACCTGAATGACATAGACAATTTGGCGCGATTTCGCCGCGAGCGGAAAATTTGCTCCATAACTGATGGAGCTGTCTTGAACATGATTAATAATGGTGCCGGCTGAGGGACTCGAACCCCCGACCCCCTGATTACAAATCATAGCGCCGTCCATTCCTGTGTGTTTCCTTAGTGTCCAGTTAACTCACAATATAAGGCATGCAGCGGGATTGGTGTTCCTGCAGGCTCCTTGCGTTTCCGGTAGCATGGTTGCATGTTGGTAGCACAGAAGTGAGTGCAACCAATCGGAGTCGCCGCCATGACCTCAAAGCTGACCAAGCGAACCGTTGATGCTGCCCAGCCGGGTGCAACGGTCTGGGATGGTGACACCCCTGGCTTTGGGCTTCGCGTCACAGACAAGGGCGCGAAAAGCTATGTCCTGAAATATCGCTCGAACGGAAAACAGCGCTGGATGACGATAGGCCGCCACGGCCACCCAATGCCCGTGGAGGCACAAACGCAGTCCGGGGCGGTATGGACGCCGCAGACCGCCCGCGATGAAGCGGTGAGGCTCATAGGGCGCGTCAAGCATGGTACTGATCCAGCGTTTGAAAAGCAGGACGCTCGCAAGGCCGAAACGCTGGATCAATTTTCCAAGCGCTACTTGTCCGACCATGTCGATGCGCACACCAAATCTAAGACGGCAGAAGACACACGCCGGAACTTGAACCTGCATGTTCTGCCGTCGCTGGGGCATATCCGTTTGCGAGATATTTCCCGTGCAGACGTTGCGCGCTTTCACAAGTCCAAGAGCGCTACGCCCTATCTTGCCAATCGCTGCCTCGCGCTCGTCTCGCACATGCTATCGACGGCAGAGAAGTGGGGCGTTTGCGAGAACGGCGCTGCGGTTTGTCGTCATATCGACAAGTACAAGGAACACGCGCGCAAGCGGTATCTATCGACCAAAGAAACCCAAGCATTGGGCAAGGCGCTTCGCGAGGCTGAAACCGCGGGCGTCAACGCAAACGGCATTCGGATTATTCGCCTGCTGGCCCTGACCGGGGCGCGCCGCAACGAAATTGAATCGCTCAAATGGGCTGAGGTCGATTTTGAACGCAGCGCTGTTGACCTTGGCGACTCCAAGACGGGAGCCAAGACGATTCCTCTGGCATCGCCCGCAATCGCCATTCTGAGCGCCATGGAGCGCATGGAAGGCTCGCCTTGGGTTTTCCCCGCCGCGAGCGGTGAGGGCCATTATCAAGGCTTGGGCAAGCTGTGGCGCTTTATCCGCAAATCTGCCGGTCTGGATGATGTACGTCTGCACGATCTGCGACATACCTTTGCCAGTTTTGGCGCGGCGGGCGGTCTGTCTCTGCCGATGATTGGCGCGCTGCTTGGCCATTCGCAGGCCGCGACCACCCAGCGCTATGCTCACCTTGCAAATGACCCGGTTAGCCAAGCTGCCGGGCGCGTGGGGTCTGCTGTGGCGGCGGCTCTGGACGGTAATACCGGTGAGGTAATCTCAAATAAGTTCTGACTATGTTCCGTGTGCTGAGGTCGTCTGTGGAAAACTACTGGGCGAAATAAAACATGTAAAACAATGGTTTGGTAAAAATACGCCTTACGAACTCGTGCGGAACGTCTGAAAAACCGGTTTTTGTGATTCACAGCGTCTGGACGTGGGCGCACTGACGCAAGTATTTTCTGTGCGTTAGCTGCATTGCGCGGCGTCACCACGGAGATTTCCTGAATGGAAAGAGAATACATCAATACCGAGACACTCGCGACCAAGACCGGTATCGCTGCGAGCACATGGCATAAGCGAAGGATGACGGGCGACAGCCCGCCTTTTCGAAAAATCGGAACCCGTGTCATCTACCGATGGTCGGATGTCGTCGCATGGCTCGACGCGCACGAAAAGCGGAGCACGAGCGATGCCGCCTGACACCGAAAACAAGCGAGCCTCGGCTGGGCGGCAACCCAAGACCGAGGCTCTTTCGAAACTCCCCCTGCTAGGAGAAATCTCAATGAGAAACATAGACCGCCCACGGCGCGTCCGCAATCACCTCTCACTGCCACTTTTCGTCCACGCT
>CAXBKM010000015.1:0-14536 GCA_963976265.1 uncultured Maricaulaceae bacterium | reverse complement strand
GCTGCATGCCGGTTTACCCGAGCGCGCCCATCGGGTGATGCGACAAGTGTGTCGGCGCCTTTCAGAACGATCACAGCGCCCGCGCGGCGGGCAGCTTCACGCGCCGCTTCAAATTTGTTTAGCGACCGATCGAGAAGCTCTGGAAACAGGCGCTCAAATTCGCCTTCATGCGGCGTCAAAACATCACCGGGACGCAGATGTTCGAACACATGCTCAGGCTCGCCTGCAAAACTGGTCAAGGCATCGGCATCGAGAACAAGCGGGAATGTTCGCGAAAGCGCTGCGATAACGCGTTTTCTGGTTTCCTCCCCGACACCAGCGCCCGGGCCGACGACAGCAGCCGTCGCGCGCATCTCATCAAGGCCACGCAGGAAAGCGTCTACATCGTCAAATCCCCGTACCATCACCTCAGTTGACGCCATCGCGTTGACCTGCAGGGCATTCTTCGGCGCCAACAGCGTGACAAGCCCCGCGCCTGCACGCAGCCCCACCTGCGCGGCCATGCGCGCTGCGCCCGATGATGCCGGCCCGCCCGTCAGCACGCCAAGACGCCCCCGTCTGTGTTTGTGCGTCGCAGTATCAGGCTCCGTAAACGCATTGCTCCAAAGGTCTGGACCATTGAGTTCGCCAACAGCGTCAATGTCTTCGCGCCAGCCATCCGGAATGCCGATATCAACCAGAACAGTCTCACCGCACAAGGCGGCCCCTGGCTCCAGCACATGCGCCGGTTTCAATCGGTGAAATGTAACTGTGAGGTCTGCCTGCACCACCGCCCCATCCGATCGCGCCCTATCGCCATCCAGTCCGCTGGGAACGTCAATGGCGACAATCGGCGCGGCGCTGCCATTGATGGCATTGCACAGGTCGAGCGCCGAACCGTCCAACGGCCGGGTGAGACCGGCGCCAAACATCGCATCAATGATAAGTTCCGCATCCGCCAGGGCGTCACCTGGCGCCTGGGCAAGTGGTCCACCCCAATATTTGAAAGCCTTCAGCGCGTCACCCGACAGGGCGTCCGGGTTACACAGCAAGGACACCTGTATCGGCCAGCCCGCATCTGCCAGCAGGCGTCCCGCGACAAAACCATCGCCTCCATTATTTCCTGGCCCACACAAAATGAAGGTTTTGCGGCGTGACCAACGCTGTTCAACCGCGTCTGCGATGCCCATTCCAGCCTGTTTCATAAGCGCCCAGGAAGGAACGCCTTGTGTCGGCGCGAACACATCAGCCGCACGAATTGACGCAACAGACAATATTTCTGCGTTTTTGGGCTCCATTTTGATTCGGAATCGTTTAATGCTGCACCTGCGTTGTATTGGTCTGGTTCGTTTTGCAGACTGATTGTGTCGTGATCGTAACCACGTCGTCAAACACGCGCTGGGGCCTGATGAAGAAAATCGAAGCCATCATCAAACCGTTCAAGCTCGATGACGTGCGTGATGCACTTCAGGAAATTGGCGTTCAGGGCATGACTGTAACCGAGGCCAAAGGCTTTGGCCGACAGAAAGGCCATTCGGAACTCTACAAGGGTGCCGAGTATGTCATCGATTTTCTTCCCAAAATCAAAATCGAATTGGTAACAGCTGAATCGCGTGTCGAAGCGGTAATCGAGGCAATCCAGTCTGCCGCCAGTACAGGGCGTATCGGTGACGGCAAGATATTCATTTTACCCGTCGACGGGGCGATCCGAATTCGAACAGGCGAGACCGACGACAATGCTTTATAACGCCCCGTATCGCGTATTCCACTAACTCTCTTCCCCCACACAGGAGCCTGCACTCAATGTCCAACGACATTCTCAAGAAGATTAAAGACGAAGACGTGGAGTATGTTGATCTGCGATTCACCGACACGCGCGGGAAACTTCAACACGTTACTTTTGACACGACGATGGTGGATGAAGATTTCTTTGAAGACGGCACCATGTTCGATGGCTCATCCATTGATGGCTGGAAAGCGATCAATGAATCCGACATGACGCTCAAGCCTGATCCGAGCTATGCCGAGATTGACCCCTTCTTCCAGAACAAAACATTGTTCATGTTCTGTGATGTGCTCGATCCGGTTACCGGTGAGGATTACAATCGTGATCCGCGCAGCACCGCCAAAAAAGCCGAGGCCTATCTCAAGTCGAGTGGCACTGGCGATACGATCAATGTTGGCCCGGAAGCTGAGTTTTTTGTCTTTGACGATGTTCGCTGGTCAACCAGTCAGGATGACACGGGCTACGCGATTGATTCTGAAGAAGGCCCCTACAATTCAGGCACCATGATGGAAGGTGGCAATATGGGTCACCGCCCGGGTCCAAAGGGCGGCTACTTCCCGGTCCCTCCAATCGATTCCGCTCAGGACATGCGTTCGGAAATGCTGTCTGTCATGACCGAACTTGGTCTTGAACCAGAAAAGCATCACCACGAAGTTGCGCCGTCACAGCACGAGCTGGGGATGAAATTCTCCACGCTGACGACGATGGCCGACCGCATGCAGGTCTATAAGTATCTCGTTCACATGGTTGCGCATGCTTATGGCAAGACAGCGACTTTCATGCCGAAACCCGTCTTTGGCGACAATGGCACGGGCATGCATGTTCACCAGTCGATCTGGAAAAATGGCGAGCCGGCATTCGCTGGCAATGGCTATGCGGATTTGTCTGATACCTGCCTTTATTATATCGGCGGCATCATCAAGCACGCCAAAGCGATCAACGCTTTTTCAAACCCGTCAACCAACAGTTACAAACGCCTGGTGCCTGGCTATGAAGCGCCCGTTTTGCTCGCCTATTCAGCGCGCAACAGATCAGCCTCAATTCGCATCCCCTACACGCCATCGGCAAAGGGCAAGCGCATCGAAGCCCGCTTCCCGGATCCGGCTGGCAACCCCTATTTGACCTTCTCGGCTCTGATGATGGCTGGCCTCGATGGCATCGAAAACCAGATCCATCCCGGAGAGCCCATGGACAAGGATCTCTACGATCTGCCGCCAGAAGAGCTCAAGGGCATTCCAACGGTTTGCCGCACATTGCGCGAAGCCCTGGAAGCACTGGATGTTGACCGCGCCTTCCTGAAAAAAGGCGGCGTTTTTGACGACGACCAGATCGACGCTTTCATTGAACTGAAGATGGAAGAAGTGCTGCGGTATGAAACTCATCCGCATCCAGTTGAATTCGATATGTACTATAAGTGCTGAGTGATTGAGGGTGGCATTGGGTCAACCGATTGCCACCCTCACCGCTTGAAATGGTCGACGACGGCGCTAGGCTCGGCTAAACAGCCCATTCAAATGTTTGTTGACTCGTGCGTGAAAATTATTGGTGAGTAGTCCTATGCGGAAAAATCTGTTGCTTACGAGTGCCTTAGCGGCCCTGACCCTGGGCGCCCCTGCAGCATTTGCGGATACGGACGTTACCGATGAGCGCACCGAAACACTGCGAACATCGACAGGCAATGATAACCTTGTCATTTCAAATACCGGACGGGTAACCCTCACAGACTCCACCGGTCCCGGCGTCATCATTGATTCCAATCACACGCTCAGCAATAGCGGAACGATCAGTGTTGAAGGTCCTGACGGCGGTATCGGCGTCCAGGTCACAGCAGGCGTTACCGGCGGGATTACCAATGTTGGACGTATTGAGGTCTTTGATGAACAGTCTGCGACTGACGAAGATGGCGATGGCGATCTCGACGGGCCGCGAGCATATGGTTCAAATCGGGTTGGTATTCAGATTGATGGTGGCGGGACCTTCACGGGCGATATCTCCAATACCGGATCGGCAACTATCGTTGTCGTCGGAAATGAGTCCGCCGGCATCCGCGCGATTGGTGCAATCGACGGAAACATTTTCAATTCCGGAACACTGTCAGTCACCGGCGACAACTCTTTCGGGATTGACATTCAGGGCGGCATTTCCGGAGATTTCAACCAGGCAGGACGCCTGACCGCCAATGGCGAAAACAGCGTCGGCATACGCTTTGGCGCCGCGGTTGACGGCATGTTCAATCACACTGGCGATATTGATGTATCGGCATTTCGGCTGACATTCCGGCCTGGCACAATCACAAGCCGCTTCCTCGACGATGATGATATCCTGCTGTCCGGTTCAGCCGTGCAAGTTGGCGCGTCGCTCGGTGGCGGTTTCTACACGCGTGGCTTCTCGATCCAGGAAGATGGCACTTCGATCCAGGGCTCAGGAATTAGGGCGCGGACAACCGCGCCTGTCGTTTGGATTTCGCCTGAGTTTGCGACGGGCGCGCCGGCCAACATTACATTGGGCCGAGTAACTCTGGCCGCCGACCCCGATGATGAAGACGCTACCGACATTGAGTTCGAATATGGCTTCGTCAATTTCGGTCTGATTTCGGCCGATGGCTTCCTCGACGGCAATAATGCCATCGCATTGAGAATTGAAGGCGCGACGATTGACGGAACGCTTTACACAACGACGCTCGATGGCGGCCTCTACAATGCCGGGACACTGACAGCTCAAGCTTATGACGCCCAGGCGACGACCATCTGGTTGAGCGACGGTGCCATTATTCCGGTCATTACAAATGACTCCCAAATGCGGGCGCTCGGAACCGGACAAAATACCAATGCCCGTGTTATCTTCATTGAAGCAGGTGCGAACGTCCCGTTACTTCAAAATAACAGCGTCATTATCGCTACGGCTGCCGGACAGGGCAGCGCGTTCGGCGTTATTGATGAATCAAACACGCTTCAACTGATTGAAAATACTGGCTTCATCTCGACGCTTCTACAAGATCAGAACGGCAACACATTCGGTGACGAAGATTTGCCGGCGGAAGTCTCAGAACGCACCGCGATTGATGTTCGGACATCAACGATTGACGTCACCTATCGGCAATTCCAAAACCCGGATGCTGACAATGATCTTGAGACAGGTATCCGCGGCGATATCCGAATGGGCTCGGGCAACGACACGATTGACGTCGATGGCGGCATCATTGATGGCGATTTGTATTTCGGGGACGGTGCAGACACGCTTCGTGTGTCGGGAACAGCCCGGATTTCAAGTGCAATCAATGACTCTGATGGTGACCTGACGATCAATGCCGTTGGTGGCGATCTTGAAGTTCGCAACACAACAACCGCGACCATCCGAGAAGCCACTTTCGGCGACGGTTCCCGTCTGATTTTCCGGGTTGACGATGCGCCTGCGAATTCGCCGCTTCTGGATGTATCACAGACAGCGACATTCGAATCCGGATCACGCGTCACAGCGTCCCTGAGCAATCTGATTGGCGACGGGGCCTCCTACATCGTCCTGCGTGCAAATTCGCTGGTGATTGAAGATGCGCTGACTGATCTTGAAAGCACGTCTGCGCCCTATCTTTACAACGCGACGCTTTCTCGCGATCCCGCTGACAACAATACGCTCTTGCTGACCCTGCGTCGCCGAACGGCATCCGAACTGGGTATGCACGACAATCAGGGTGCTGCCTACACTGCCGCGTTTGAAGCGTGGGAAGGCAATGCAAGCCTCGGTTCCGCCTTCGCGTCTCTGACAACTGCAGCCGATTTCTTTGCCGCCTACGACCAATTGCTGCCGGAATATTCGGCCAGCGCTATTCAATTTGCCATTGCCAGCAATGATAGCGCGATTGGCGCGCTTTCGAGCCGTCTGGATGCAGCGCGGCGCAGTCCCGATGCAACGGGCGGTATCTGGGTTCAGGAATTTGGCTATTTTGCCGACCGTGCGGCCAATGCATTTGGACCTGGTTATCGCGGTCAGGGCGTGGGCGTTGCGGCTGGTATTGATCGACCTTTCGGCCCCTTCTACTCGGTTGGCTTAAACATTGTCGGTTCCGCCAGTGAAATCTCAGAATCCAATGGCTTTGACGAGCCGATGACGGCCCTGAACGCTCAGGTCGGCGGCTATGCAGGCTATGAAGTTAACGGGTTTACCGGTGATTTCTACGCAGGAATTGGCGTTGATCGTTTCGAGTCTGAACGCCGCGTCTTTATCGGCACTTTCGACCAAACCGCGACAGCAGAATGGACCGGCTATCACTATGCAGCCTCAGCGCGCTTTGGCCGCGACCTTGAAATGGGTCGCTGGTATGCCCGCCCGGCTCTGTCAGTTGATTATCTGCGCCTGTTTGAATCTTCTTACGAAGAATCCGGCGGCGGCCTGGGTATCGACCTCATGGTTGATGACCGTGAAACGCAAACCTTCTCTTCAACGGCGAGCTTTACCGTTGGTGCGGTTTATGGCGGCGCGGATGCATGGTGGTCGCCACAAGTGCGCCTCGGCTATCGCAGCGAACTTGGCGGTATTGACTCCGAAACCACAGCAACATTTGTGGGATATAATTCGCCCTTCACCTTCCGTGCTGAGGATCTGCCAGGCTCAGGCTTCATATTCGGGCTGGCCCTGCAAGCCGGGTCTGATTATTCGACCTTCTCATTCGATTATGACGCCGACATGCGTGAAGACTTTATCCGCCACACGGCGCGCCTGGTCCTTCGGCTCGTCTTCTAGATTTTGATCGCAACGCTCGATTAACTGTCTGCGCGGACACTGTGCCGCGTTATGAAGCATGTTGTTCTTTCCATTTTGGCATCGGCCCTGTTTGCGGTCGGCTGTGGGCATGCTCCGCCTGACCAGACCGAAGATGCGTGCCTTATCCTTGAAGACAATCGGTCCTGGTGGCGCGCGCTCAAGCGCAGCGAACGTCGCTGGGGGATTCCACCCGCCGTACAACTCGCAATCCTGAAACGTGAGTCCAGTTTTAACGCCAATGCGCGCCCGGCACGCCGACGCCTCCTTGGTTTCATCCCGGGCAGCCGCCCCTCGTCGGCTTATGGCTATGCACAAGCCCTGGATGGCACGTGGGACGAGTTTCAGGAAGACACCGGTCAACCCTTTGCCGACCGCGACAGCTTTGAAAACGCTGTGGATTTTGTTGGTTGGTATGGTCATCTCAGCGGTGAGCGTTCGGGAATTTCTCCGACAAATGCCCGCGAGCTTTATCTCGCATACCACGAAGGTCATGGCGGCTATAACCGTGGCAGCTATCGTGGCAAAGCCTGGTTGATACGCGCTGCTGACAGTGTGGCCAGCGATGCAGCACGCTATCAGAGCCAGCTCAATCGCTGCGAACGACGCCTCGATCGCGGCTGGTTCGGACTGTTTTAGGCTTTTCCCGAATCAATTCCATCGGGCACACTTGGAACCATGACACGCAATACGGCCCAATCCGATCTGTTCAGCGCCGCTGGACCTTCAAAACCCAAATCCGAACAAGCGCCGGCGAAAGCATCCGGCGACGGCTATGATGCCGAGGATATTGAAGTTCTCGAAGGGCTTGAAGCGGTTCGGCGGCGCCCCGGCATGTATATCGGCGGCACCGACGATCGGGCCATGCATCACCTCTTTGCCGAGGTTCTCGACAATTCAATGGACGAGGCTGTTGCCGGTTGGGCTGACCGCATTGATGTGCGCCTTGATAGCGAAGGCTTTGTCACGGTAGTCGACAATGGCCGCGGCATCCCTGTCGACCCGCATCCAAAATTCAAAGACAAATCCGCGCTCGAAGTGGTCCTTACGACGCTTCATGCAGGCGGAAAATTTTCCGACAAAGCCTACAAAACTGCCGGCGGGCTGCATGGCGTCGGTGTTTCGGTGGTCAATGCCTTGTCGGAATCACTGGTTGTCGAGGTCGCACGCGAACGAACCCTGTACCGGCAGAGCTTTAGTCGCGGCTTGCCTTTAGCGCCTCTGGAGACGGTCGGTCCTGCCCCCAACCGGCGCGGCACAAGCGCGCGTTTCAAACCCGACACTGATATATTTGGTGACAAGGCGCGCTTGCGCCCGTCGCGGCTGTTTGCCATGGCGCGCAGCAAGGCTTTCCTGCGCCGTGGCGTGGAAATCCGCTGGAAATGTGCGCCCGAACTGGTCGACGGCACTGACACACCCGAAGAGGCCGTCCTGAGCTTCCCGGGCGGGCTTGCTGACCGACTCGCCGAAATCGTCGCGGGCAAAACCCTTGTCACCGCCGAAAACTTCTCTGGCCGCATTGAGCGTGAAGAAGGTCATGGCGGCGTTGAATGGGCGATTACCTGGTCGCCGACCGGGTTTGGTGAAGCCGATGGCTTCACCCAGTCCTACTGCAACACGGTCCCCACGCCACAGGGCGGCACGCATGAGCAAGGGCTTCGCAATGCGTTGACCAAGGGTGTGCGCGCCTATGCCGAGTTGGCTGGCATCAAGAAGGGCACACTGATTACGCCTGATGATGTGATGGGTGGTGCAGGGGCATTGATCTCGGTCTTCGTTCATGACCCGGAATTTCAGGACCAAACCAAAGACCGCCTGGCGACAGCGGAAGCGGCAAAACTCGTTGAAACGGCCGTCCGTGATCGATTTGACCACTGGCTCGCCGGATCACCCAAGGAAGCCGAGCGCCTGCTCGAATGGTGTATTGAGCGCGCGGAAGACCGGATGCGCCGACGCAAGGAAAAGCAGGTCAAGCGCCAGACCGCATCGCGCAGACTGCGCCTCCCCGGCAAGTTGTCCGACTGTTCACGGGCCGACGCCGAGGGCACCGAGCTCTTTCTGGTTGAGGGTGATTCTGCGGGCGGGTCCGCCAAACAGGCGCGCGCCAGAGAAACCCAAGCTATCTTGCCATTGCGCGGCAAGATTTTGAACGTCGCGTCGGCCAGTTTTGACAAGATTGCAGGCAATCAGGAAATTTCTGACCTGCAATTGGCGATGGGCTGTGGCACGGGCACCAAATTCGATCTTGATGATCTGCGCTATGAGCGCATCGTTATCATGACCGATGCCGATGTGGACGGGGCTCATATCGCGGCTTTGCTCATCACATTTTTTTATACCGCCATGCCCGAGCTTATCGAGGCTGGACGGCTCTATCTGGCTCAACCACCGCTCTACAAGCTCAGCCAGGGTGGCAAGACGCATTATGCGCGCGATGAAGCGCATCGGGAGAAGCTGCTGCGCGACGAATTCAAGTCCAGCAAGGTTGAAACCAGTCGATTCAAGGGTTTGGGAGAAATGACCCCCGCACAATTGAAATCGACGACAATGGACCCAAAGTCCCGGCAACTCGCGCGAATTACCTTCCCTGAAGCCGCGCGTCCCAGTTTTGAAACTCTGGTCGAAACCCTGATGGGCAAGAAAGCCGAACTGCGCTTTCAATACATTCAGGAGCACGCACCGCTTTTTGGCTCAATCGACGTTTGACGGACCCCACCTGACGCGTGTTCAATGTGTGAGAGAGCCACCAGGCATGTGGCAAGCCAATGGGGAAATTCACGATGCGATCAGGACTATCGAGATGGGCCGTCCTTCTGGCGGCCAGCTATGCGCTGACAGCGTGCAATAATGGTGTTGCAGAAAACGCAGACACCACAGACGAGGACGCTGCGTCGGCTGCGTCTGAATCAGAGCATACTGATCTGGTCCGTCATGATACCGATCCCTATCCGTCGACCTATGAGCCCTTTGCCAGTGAAACCACACTGATCACCGGGGCGACAGTCATCGATGGCGTCGGTGGACGGCTGGAAAACGGCGATGTCCTGATTGTCGATGGGCGTATTTCACAAGTCGGCGAGGGTTTGACCGCTCCCGATGGTGCAACCATCATCGATGCTCAGGGGCGCTATGTGACGCCGGGCATTATCGATATTCACTCCCATCTTGGCGTTTACCCGTCGCCGGGCGTGAATGCGCATTCCGATGGCAATGAAATCACCAGCCCTGTGACTGCCGAAGTGTGGTCCGAGCATAGTGTCTGGCCGCAGGATCCTGGTTTTGATGCGGCCCTGGCAGGCGGCGTTACGACGATGCAGGTACTGCCCGGATCGGCCAATCTGTTTGGTGGACGCGGCGTCATCCTGCGAAACGTTCCGTCACGGACCGTTCAAGGCATGAAATTTCCCGGTGCGCCCTACACGCTGAAAATGGCCTGCGGGGAAAACCCGGCACGGGTCTATGGCGGTCGCAACCAATCGCCCGCAACCGATATGGGCAATATGGCCGGCTATCGCGCCGCCTGGCAGCGTGCCAGCGATTATCGCGACAGCTGGAACGATCACTGGGATGATCCGGAGGAAAATTCTGCACCGACGCGTGACCTGGAACTCGACACGCTCATGGGTGCCCTCGAAGGCGATATTCTGGTCCAGATGCATTGCTATCGCGGCGATCAAATGGCGCAGGTCATCGATTTGAGCCAGGAGTTTGGCTATCAGGTTACAACCTTCCACCACGCCGTTGAGGCTTACAAAGTTGCAGACCTTCTGGCGGACGCCGATATTTGTGCGGCTGTCTGGGCTGACTGGGGCGGTTTCAAGCTCGAAGCTTACGACACGATCCGTGAAAACCTCGCAATGACGCATGCGGCAGGGGCTTGCGCGATGATCCATTCTGATGACGCGCTGGGCATTCAGCGTCTCAATCAGGAAATCGCCAAGGCCTTGTCCGATGGGCAGCGCATGGGCCTGGATATTTCCGAAGAAGAAGCCTGGGCATGGGTGTCATCAAACCCGGCACGCGCCTTGGGGATTTTTGACGAGACGGGATCACTCGAAGCCGGCAAGCGCGGCGATGTCGTGATCTGGTCTGCCAACCCCTACTCAACCTATGCAGTCGCCGATCAGGTCTTCATTGATGGCGCCCTGCTTTATGATCGTGATGATGAAAGCCGCCAGACAGTCCGGGATTTCCGGATTGCACTACCCGGCGAGGGAGAAGACTAATGAGATCATTATTGGCCCTCACCGCGCTTGGCCTAGCGGTAACCACGCCTGTCGCAGCACAGGATGTGGCTGTCACAAACGGACGTATCATCACCAACACATCAACCGGCGTGATTGAATCAGGAACGGTGTTGATCCGCGATGGTGAAATCACCGGGGTCGGCGCCAATCTGGACATCCCCGACGGTGCCACAGTGATCGACGCAGAAGGTGGCTGGATTACACCGGGAATTTTCGCGCCCTTCACCCAGTTGGGATTGATTGAGGTTGGCGCGGAAGGTTCAACGCGGGATATTTCAGCGTCCGACTCGCAATTCTCGGCGGCGATCGATGTGTCGGACGGATATAATCCGAACGGATCATATCTTGCGACCAACCGCCTTGAAGGCATCACCCGCTTTGCACTCTATCCGAGCACCGGAACAAATCTGATCGCTGGCCAAGGTGGCCTCGGTCATACAGGCGGGGGTTATGACTCGTTGTTCGAGTCCGGCAGTTTCATGTTCGCCGATCTCAGCCAGTCCGGAGCCGCCATTGCGGGTGGCTCACGGCCTGCCGCCTGGGCCTTCATGGAAGCGGCATTCGCCGACGCGCGGGGATACCCTGGACGCTATCTCAGCACCGCTGATGGCGAAGTTCTCGGACGCATGGATGCGGCCGCACTGGTCGATGTCGTTCGCGGGCGCATGCCACTTGTCGTCAATCTCGACCGCGCCTCGGATATTCGCCGCGCCATCCGCTTTCAAAATGACAATGCGCCCTTGCGTTTGATCATTCAGGGCGGAGCAGAAGCGTGGATGGTGGCTGATGATCTGGCCGAAGCAGGTATTCCGGTTTTGATCGATCCCCTGCGCAATTTGCCATCATCCTTTGATGCACTGGGCTCGACATTATCCGGCGCACAACGCTTGCATGCCGCCGGTGTCTCGGTTGCCTATACAACAGAAAGCGCCGATGGGTATTTTAATGCCCGCCTGCTGCCACAACATGCGGGCAATGCCGTCGCGCACGGCGTGCCATGGGATGCTGCCTTCGCGGCAATCACCCTGACACCTGCCGAAATCTATGGCGTCGGTGATCGTTACGGGGCGCTGGCTCCGGGCTATGTCGGCGATGTTGTTGTCTGGGATGGGGATCCTCTCGAAGTCATGAGCGCCCCCACGCACGTTCTCATCGAAGGCGACGAAACGGACATGAATTCGCGCCAGACGCGGCTTCGTGATCGTTATGCTGATCTTGATGGCGACATGCCCTTTGCGTACCGACGTTAACGCCTTTGAGTGCATGCGTTGACAGGGACATTCATGACCCTATGGTGCGCGCGACTAAGAAAGAGCGGCTGTGCTAAACCAGCACAGCCGTTTTCTTTCGTGACAGCCCGTACAAGGATCACATGACGTTCAAGGAACTTGGTCTCAGCCCTGCACTGCTCGATGCGCTCGATGCTGCGGGCTATAGCGAACCTACCCCCATTCAGGCCGGTGCCATTCCGCCTGCCCTCAAGGGACAGGACGTTTTGGGAATTGCCCAGACCGGCACGGGAAAGACTGCGTCCTTTACGCTCCCCCTTATTGAAAAACTCTCGCGTGGCCGCGCCAAGGCCCGCATGCCGCGCTCGCTGATTATTGAGCCGACGCGCGAATTGGCGGCGCAGGTCGCCGATAATTTCGAGAAATATGCGGCCAACACAAAGTTGACCATGGCCTTGCTGATTGGCGGCGTCGCTTTCGGTCCGCAGGAAAAAATTCTTAACCAGGGCGCCGATGTCCTGATCGCCACGCCAGGGCGTCTTCTGGACATGATTGAGCGCGGCAAAATTCTGCTGCTTGATGTCCAGATCATGGTCGTTGATGAAGCTGATCGCATGCTGGATATGGGTTTTATACCCGATATCGAAAAAATCTTCTCGATGGTTCCGCCACGCCGCCAAACCCTGTTTTTCTCCGCCACCATGCCGAAGGAAATCCAGGGCCTGGTTGCGAAGTTTCTCAAAAACCCCGAACGCGTTGAAGTTGCCCGCCCGGCAACAACCGCCGCTACGGTTCGCCAGCTGATTGCCCGTGTGAAGGACAAATCACCCAAGGCCAAGCGAGACTTGCTGCGGCTCGCCATTGATCGCGACGGTGTGAAAAACGGTATCATTTTCTGTAACCGCAAGCGCGATGTTGATCTGGTCGCAAAATCGCTGACCAAGCATGGCTTCTCGGCATCCCCCATCCACGGAGATCTCGACCAGAGCCAACGCACAAAGACGCTGGAAAGCTTCAAGAGTGACGCGCTGAGATTCCTTGTCGCCAGTGATGTCGCCGCGCGCGGTCTCGATATTCCGGCCGTCAGTCACGTCTTTAACTACGATGTCCCGCATCATGCGGATGATTATGTTCATCGTATCGGTCGGACCGGCCGTGCCGGTCTGGAAGGCGAAGCGGTCACCCTCGTATCACCCGAAGATGGCAAAAACCTGTCAGCGATTGAATCGCTCATCGGGAAATCCATCGAGACGCTTGATCTTGGCGGCGCGGCATCAGCGCCTGAAACGAAAACTGAGTCGGCTGAAAAGCCCAAGGCCAGAACGCGACGTCGAAAATCACCAGAAACGCCCAAGAAAAAAACGGCTGATGCGGAGATCGATACGCCCTCGTCCGAACCGGAGTCAGATGAGGCCGAGCCGCAGCCAGAACCCAAAAAGGCCAAGCCCAAATCCAAATCGCGGTCCCAGTCGAAAAAAGCTGACAAAAGCGAAACCTCACAACGTCCGCCTCGCCAAAAAGATACGCCGCGCGGCTCGAACAATGACCAGGCCGTCGGTTTTGGCAATCAGGTTCCAGACTTCTTCAAGCTTGGGTAGTTTTATCCAGCGCTGTTTACGCCTTCTTTCCGTTTGCGGCATAGCGTGAGCGTCAACATGCAACCCATCGAGGGAACGGGTTGTGTGACCGGAATGGAAGGGCTTAACGGTGAACGGACGTCTCATGAACAGCGCGGAATGTCGCGCACTGGCTAAAAAAGCGCTCGAACTCATGGAAACCCATGACGTTCCGCCGACACCGGAAAACTATGCAATCTGGTCCTCGTACTCGAGCGATTACAATCCGGAACTTTGTGAGTTTATCAACAATCACATCGAATCTGCTCAAGCGTTTTCTCCGGCCCTGAATGATGAGCTCTATGACAAATTCTTCAGCCAGCGTGCGATTGAAGAATTACTGCTCAACAGCTCAGGCACGATGACCAGGGAATTGGGCAATGTCAGCCAGACCCTGGCCGCTGCGACCCGTGATACTGCGGCTTATGGAGAGACACTCGCAGGCGCAGAGGGTGAGCTGGCCAACGCGTCGGATCCGGAAAGCATGCGCCGCATGATTCAGGATCTCGTTGATGCGACCGCGAAAATGCAGCACCGGTCGAAGACACTGGAACGCCGCCTGCACGAAACATCCAGCGAAGTCGATCAGCTTAAAACCAATCTTGATCGCGTTCGCGAAGAGGCAATGACAGACGCCCTCACCGGTGTTGCCAACCGTAAGCGCTTTGATGACATGTTGCGCAAGGGGCGCCGCGCCGCGGATGACACGGGCGAAGACTTTAGTTTGATCCTGTGTGACATCGACTATTTCAAGCGCTTCAACGACACATGGGGCCATCAGACCGGCGATCAGATTATCCGCTTTGTTGCGGGTTGCATGACCCGCAGCGCAGACGATCACCACACCGTTGCACGCTATGGCGGTGAGGAATTTGCTATCGTTATGCCCAACACATCGCTCGAAGATGCGGCCAAGATGGCTGA
>CAXBKM010000014.1:0-14556 GCA_963976265.1 uncultured Maricaulaceae bacterium | reverse complement strand
GGGTTCCTCGATAACATCGAATAGACCCATGGCGCGAAAGACGAAACGCTCCTGATGCCCGACCTGAAGGACAGCCCTGTTTGCGTTTGCAATCGCAATCAGTTCGCGACCGCGCAGGGCCGTATCGGCCAGAGGCTTCTCACACAGCACATGGCGACCGGCATCCAGTGCCAGTTTCGCCGCGTCATAATGCGCGATGGCTGGGCTGGCGACCGTGATCGCCTCACACGCCTCGATCAAGGCTTCCGCGCTCGCAAATGCCTTGGCATTCAGCGATGTCGCCAATTCGTCTGCGCGCTGCGGGTGCGGGTCATACACGCCCATCAGATGCGCACGATCCGATGCGGCGTACTTACGGGCATGATGCCCGCCAAAAACGCCGGCGCCGATTACCCCGGCTTTCAATTGTGTATCGTGTGTTGTCATGACTGCGGCGCAACATGCATGGGCCAGACAAACGCGCAACAAATCTGCGCATCAAGATTTGTTGCCGTCTTCTAACCTCATTTGGTGTTTGCCTGCGCCCGATTGCGTCCTAATGTTATTGGCAAGGGGGACGGATATGAGCGAGACGATTCCACCAGACGATTCGCGGCCATCACGCGCCGATGCCGACGATGTCGCCGAAGCGGCTGTCGGCGTCGATACGCGTATATTTATAACCATCTGGGACACGCTCATTCATACGCCTCGCGTTTTACAGGCAGCGTTTGACGGCGATCGCGAACGCTACATCCCCATCTTGCGCCTGTTTCTGATTCTGTTCGGGCTACAATTCGCCATAGTCGCCTTTATTGGTTTGCCACAGGCGATGACGCTCGATCAATTCGCCGAACCAGACAATGCTGATACCATGACCGCATGGCTGGCTGGACTGGATTATGACGCAGTCAATCAGACCCTGGAACGCACCGCTAACCTGTCCAACACAGCGCTCGTATTCTTGGGATCACTACCTTATCTGTTGCTGCTCAAACTCTATAGACCCAAGCGCTCATTTTTTGGCCATTTGTTGGGTTACCTGCTTGTTACGAACGCGTCCTATCTCGTGATGTTGCCACTTTTGTTGCCCGGCGCATTCGGTGAATTCTGGCTTTGGTACATTGTGTCCATGGTCATTGGGATACTGGTCTATTTCATTGCGTTCGGAAGGATTTTGTACGCGCACTACACATCCAAGAGATGGCTGGTTGCACTTCAATTGCTGGGCATGGTGATGTTGCTACCCGTCACATTAATCCTAGTCGCCGTCTCGCAATTCGCACTGGCCGAACTTGCCGTCCAGATTTTCCATGACCGTTCTTTTCTTCAATTATTCGCTTTAACCGCAGAGGCACGCAATTCATGAAATCCCATCAAATCCAACTGACCGCTTACCCAAAAGGCGAGCCAGGTTCTGACCATTTCAATCTGGTCGAGGTCGATCTACCCGCCCTCCGCGACGGTGAAGTTCTGATCGCCAATCGCTGGCTGTCAGTTGATCCGTATATGCGCGGCCGGATGAGCGGGATAAAGACGTATGTCGATCCCTTCCCTCTGAATGGCCCCATGGAAGGCGGCGCAGTTGGTGAAGTCCTCGAAAGCCGGTCAGACGCCTTCAAAAAAGGCGATTGGGTGATGTCAATGCAAGGCTGGCGCGATGCCTATGTCGCTGACGCCAAGCTCGTTCAGGCCATTGATGCGTCGATCCTGCCGCCCCAGGCCTATCTCGGCATTGCCGGGCTGACTGGCATGACGGCCTATGTCGGCCTGAAACGCCAAATCGAACTGACTGCCGCCGATACAATATGGGTATCCGCTGGTGCAGGCGCGGTGGGCTCGGCAGCGATCCAATTCTCGAAAGCCATCGGCGCCAAAGTTGTCGCGACCGCTGGCGGTGCAGAGAAGGTCGCGTATTGCCAATCCATCGGCGCAGATGCTGCAGTTGACTACAAGGCTGTCGACAATCTGGCCAAGGCCGTCCGCGAAGCTGCCGGCGGCGGTGTGAATGCTTATTTTGAGAATGTGGGCGGCACTCATTGGACGGCGGCACTGGAAGTTCTGAAACCCAAAGGCCGGATTGCGGTCTGCGGCATGATACAGCGCTATAACGACTCCAGTGCACAGCCCATTCCGGACAATCTGACCAATATCATTGCCAAGTCCTTGCGTATTGAGGGCTTCATCGTGTCCGATCATATGGACCTTCGCAAAGACTTCATCACGGATTTGTCGAATTGGATGATGGCTGGAAAAGTCTCAGGCGAAGAAACCGTGCGCGAAGGTCTTGCCAATATGCCGAACGCATTTCTGGGCCTGTTCAAAGGCGAGAACCGAGGCAAAATGCTGGTCAAGCTGTGACAGAACTTCGCAAACCTGAAACTGAAAGCGAAACCGAGAGTTTTCTCGAAGACGTTTTGGGTTTCAATTTTAGGTCCATTCGGACATTGCGTGATCTGATTGTTCGCCCGAACACAGTGTTCAAGGCCTATGCCGCACGGGACCGGCAGACCTATACGCCGAGCTTGCGGCTCTGGCTCAGCCTCATCGGTATCCAGATACTGGTATCGGTTTTTTGGGGCGGCTATGGCGGCATTATCGTTGCGCAGTTTCAAAGCCAGTCACCAGAACAGCTGGCCGCCCTTGAAAACGTGCTGGGTGCCCCTATCGAAGCGATCGCTGAGCCCTATGGCGAAGCCGCGTCATTTTTGCACCCCATTATGGTTGGTGGATTTACCGCGCTGTCAGCGTTCCTGATTGGGGCATTCAACAAATCCCTGCCTTGGGCGGCGCGGATCAATATCACCTTCGGGATATTGTCCGCTTCGTCCCTCGCCGGAATGATCATGCTGCTTTTCATAATCTTCGGTGATGCAGTCACGATGATGTCATGGATGATTGTGCCGGTTGCGCTATTCTACTGGCTGATTTTCACGCTCGGAGCGCCCGGCATTCTGGCGACCACGCGTACGGGCGCGATTATCAAGGGCGGGATTTTTGCAGCGGTCACGATGCTGCTGGTCATGATAGGCGGCATCGTCATGAGCCTGCTGTCATTTACCTACGCGGCGTCGGTCGCCGGCTGAGGCGTCCGAGCAACCATCCACCCGCAATGGCTCCAGCCAGGCTTGGCCAGGGTGAAGGCATTCCGAGCGCCATCGCTGCTGAAAACGCGGCAATAACGATCAATATGACCGGTGGTAGCCGGTTAAGCATCCGGAGCATTCCGGGCAGGTTTGAAGGCGGGTCAAATCGGAACATAGCCCTCCGAGTACCGCAAAAGCCGCGCCAGTGTGTCAATCCTTTATTAACCCGCATCCAAACCGGCCTGTTCATCCATCCTTCTCGGCAATGAGACAGCCAGATGAAGGAATATGTGGATGAATATCGAATTGCCCGGTCTTACAGCACTCGCCTCTTTCGCGTCAGTTCAGGCGCTCGACCCGACCCCGCGACGCTGCGGCGCATTGGATCGCTTCTCGCAAACCTTGGGGAATACGAGCTGGCAGGGCGGAACGCCCTGGAATCACCACCGCCCAAACCGAATCACATGAACGTTGAAAACGTTGCCAGGGCGTCCCGATCGCGTTGGAGGGCACAAGATTTCGGCTCGCAGACGGGAAAACACCGCATTTTTGGAAGAAATCCACTGATTCCGGCATAAAATCAGCATTCGGCGCTTGCTTTGCGGGCTCCATCCGTCCTCTATCCCTTGCGTACAACGGATTCAGCCTATGTCGGAGCATGTGTTCCGATCAGCGGCTGACCCAAGAAAAGGGGAATTCCCAAATGAATAAATCAGATCTCGCGGCAACAGTCGCCAGCTCCACCGGCATGTCAAAAGCGCAAGCTGCAGAAGCCGTGGACGCCACAATCGATGCGATCGTCGGATCCGTGAAGAAAAAAGATAACGTCCAGCTCGCAGGCTTTGGTACTTTTTATGCCAAGCATCGTGATGCACGTCAGGTTCGCAACCCGCGCACCGGCGAGACAATGATGTCAAAAGCCAAGACCTCTGCGGCTTTCCGCCCAGCAGCGTCACTCAAAGACATCTGATTTACATCAGACCGTATTGAGACAGAAACGCCGCTCCGGAAACGGGGCGGCGTATTCTATTCCGGGTCAGGCGGCGTCTTGAGCACCCGCGCGGCGCGCCGCCTTTATCGCTTCTGAAATCCGGAATGCCATATCGAGTGCCTGGTCGGCATTCAGACGCGGGTCGCAGTGTGTGTGATAGCGCGACGATAGATCGGCCTCTGTGACCGGATTGGCGCCGCCCACACACTCGGTCACATCGCTTCCGGTCATCTCAAAATGTACGCCGCCCGGATAAGCACCCTCGCTTGCCACAGCGCCCATGAAACGCTCCAGCTCAGCGAGAATGCTCTCAAAGTCGCGCGTCTTGTAGCCACTCTCGGTTTTCACCGTATTGCCGTGCATGGGGTCACAGCTCCATACAACCGAGCGTCCTTCGCTCTGAATCGCACGAACCAGCGCTGGCAGCCGCTCTGCAACAAGATTGGCACCCATCCTCGAAATCAGGACCAGCCGTCCCGCTTCATTATCGGGATTGAGCCGGTCTATGACCGGCAGCAAATCATCGATCCGCGTGGTCGGTCCGATTTTGACGCCAACAGGATTGGCGACGCCGCGCGCAAACTCGACATGTGCCCCGTCCGGCTGACGGGTTCGTTCACCGATCCAGATCATGTGCGCTGATGTTGCGAGCCAGTCACCAGACGTGGAATCGCGCCGTGTGAGGGCTTCCTCATAGGGCAGATGCAGCGCTTCGTGGCTTGTGTAAAAATCCACGCTCTCCAAAGTCCGCGCGCCATCACCCGATACGCCGCAAGCACGCATGAAAGCCAATGAGTCCGAGATACGCTCTGCCAATTCGCGATAGCGCGCACTGGCCGGACTTCCGGAGACAAATTCCAGTGTCCATTGATGCACATTGCTCAGATCTGCAAAACCACCCGACGCAAACGCGCGGATCAGGTTGAGTGTTGCAGCGGATTGATCATAGGCGCGCAACAGACGCGCTGGGTCTGGAACGCGGCTGGCCGCTTCGAACGCCATCTCATTAACTGAGTCGCCACGATAGCTGGGCAATTCGATGCCATCACGCGACTCGGTGGACGATGAGCGCGGCTTGGTGAATTGTCCGGCAATCCGACCAACTTTCACAACCGGTTTGGCCGCGGCAAACGTCAATACGACCGCCATCTGCAGCATGACCCGAAACGTGTCCCGAACCGCATCAGCGGAAAATTCCTTGAAACTTTCCGCACAATCACCGCCCTGCAGCAAAAAGGCCCGACCTGCAGCAACTTCCGCCAATTGGCGTTTCAGACGCCGGGCTTCACCGGCGAATACAAGCGGTGGCTTGGCCGATAACTCACGCTCGATTGATTCCAGTCGGGACCGGTCAGGGTATTCGGGAATCTGTACAGCTGGCTTTGAACGCCAACTGGAGGGTGACCAATCACTCATGATCCACTTCCCAGTTCTGGCGGAACCCATTTATCGCGCATGGTGACCAATTCTTCTGCGACCGTCGGGTGTACCGCACAGGCCTCATCGAACTGAGCCTTCGTCAGCCCCGCCTTCACGGCAATACCGACGGCCTGGATTATCTCTGGGGCATCATCACCCGCAATGTGAACACCCACGACGCGTTGATCGTCCTGTTTGACGATCAATTTCATCAGCATGCGGGAATCCGAATTGGCCAAAACATTCTTCATCGGCCTGAAAACCGTTTTGTAGATATCAATCACACCATGAGTCTGCCGTGCTTCATGCTCGGTCAAACCGACTGAGCCAACAGGTGGCTGTGTGAAAACCGCGCTCGCAATATCGCTGTGATCAAACGCAGTTGGATTCTTGCCGAACACAGTTTCGGCAAACGCAGCGCCTTCACGAATTGCGACCGGTGTCAGATTGATCCGGTTTGTGACATCCCCAACAGCATAAATATGATCGACGCTGGTCTGTGAAAACGGATCCACGACAATGGCACCATTGTCACGCGCCTCAACGCCCGCACTTTCCAGCCCCAGCCCCTTCGTGTGGGCATCACGCCCGACAGCCAGCATCACTTCGCCGCAATCGATTATATCGCCGGTATCAAGCGTAACGCGCTTTGTGCCACTTTCATCCGTGATGCTGGTGAGGTTGGCGTGCGTAATGACGCGCACACCCGATTTTTTCAACTCCTCATGGATATGGGAACGAACATCGTCGTCAAATCCACGCAAAACCATATCGCCGCGATAGACCAGGCATGTATCGACACCGAGCCCGGCAAATATTTGGGCAAATTCGCAGGCAATATACCCGCCGCCAACCACCACAATGCGTTTTGGAAGTGCGTCCAGATGGAAGGCTTCATTGGATGATATCGCGAGCTCGGCACCCGGAATACCAAGCCCGGATGGTGTCCCGCCTGTTGCAATTAATATGTGCCCGGCCGTGACGGTTCGGTCCTCATTCACCAGTCGCAGCGTGTGCGGACCTTCCAGCACGGCACGGTCCTGTATGATTTCGACGCCGGTATTGGACAGGTTTCGAACATAAATGCCCGACAGCCGGTCTACTTCGGCATGCACTGCGTCACGCAGGGTTGCCCAGTCAAAGCGGATATTGTCTGCTGTCCAACCATAGCCTTCAGCCTGTTTGAATCCCTTGGCAAAGGCACTCGCATAAACCAGGAATTTCTTCGGAACACAGCCTCGAATAACGCAGGTTCCACCAACGCGGTATTCCTCTGCGATCGCCACCCGAGCGCCTTTCATGGCCGACATACGCGCGGCACGAACGCCGCCAGAACCGGCACCGATCACAAACAGATCATAGTCGTATTGGGTCACAGGCGCGTCCTATCTATAATTCCATAATCCGTGCGGCATCGTCTTCACCAACGACGACAACGCGCGCAATACCCAAAAACAATCCATGCTCAACCACGCCAGGTACGGCATTTAATCGAGAGCCCGCGGCGACGGCGTCCGGAATCGTTCCGCAAGCACAATCAAGAATGTAATTGCCGCCATCTGTCAGATAGGGCTTCGGTCCGTCACCGCAACGACGCAATTGTACATCGGGGCGATCGATACCCGCGGCGCGCAAGGCGTCGAAGACTTTCTTGGCGGTTATCGTGAAAGCAAATGGATCGATTTCGACAGGCAAGGCAAAAGCGCCGAGCGTCGCGACGAGCTTGGTCTCGTCGATGATGACAACCATCAGATCGGACGCATTGGCGATGATTTTCTCGCGCAGCAAACAACCGCCGCCGCCCTTGATCAATTGAAAGCGGCCATCCACCTCATCAGCGCCATCAACGGTCACATGCAGGCGGTCAGCCTTGTCGACTTCAGTCAGCGGTATGCCGCATTCACGTGCGATCTCGGCGGTCGCTTCAGAGGTCGGCACGCCCGTAATCTGCAGGCCTTGTGCAACCGCTTCACCCAACGCGCGTACGAAAATCTCGGAAGTTGAGCCAGAACCCAGTCCAACGGTCATGCCGTCCTGAATGTATTCGAGGGCTGCGAAGGCCGCATTTTCCTTCTGGTCCAACGTGCTCATGATCCCACTCCCGCCAGCAGGACATATTTGAGGTCGGTAAACTCCTCCACGCCCCATTTGCCGCCTTCGCGACCGATACCAGACTGTTTGACGCCGCCAAACGGTGTCGAAGCAGACCCGACCATGGGCGCGTTCACACCGACCATGCCGTAATCGAGACCTTCCGACATGCGATGCACACGGCCAATGTCGTTTGTATAAAGATAAGCGGCCAGGCCATACGGCGTATTGTTTGCGGCGCGCAAAATCTCGGCTTCATTGTTCATCCGGTAAACCGATGCGACCGGTCCAAAAATCTCATAGCAGGCCAGGTCCAATTCGAAACTGCCGCCCTCGATCAGGGTCGGCGCGTAAAATGACCCACCCAACTCATCGGCCAGTGATCGTCCACCAACGCGTATTTTGGCACCTTCAGCCTCGGCACTGCGAACCAGTTTATCGACCCGGCCAACCGCTTCGTCATGGATAAGCGGACCGATATTGACCCCCGGCGCGAACCCGTCACCAGCCTTGACCTTGCTGATCTTGTCTTCGAGCAGATCAAGGAAATCATCCGCCACGGCGTCTTGAACGATCACCCGGTTCGGTGAAACGCAAGTCTGCCCGCCTGATCGGAATTTGGCCTGAGCCACGCCAGCGGCAGCGGCTTCCAGATCGGCATCATCCATGACGATGAAGGGCGCATTCCCGCCCAGTTCCAGCGCCACACGCTTAACGCCACTCGCGGCTTGTCGCATCAGGATTTTGCCGACTTCCGTCGAGCCGGTAAAGCCAATCAGGCGCACCGCGTCCGAGCCCGTGAGAACCGGCCCAATAGTTTCTGCATCACCGCAAATGACGTTGAAAACGCCTTTGGGTATGCCCGCACGGTCCGCAAGTTCAGCGAGAGCCAATGCGGTCAAGGGGGTTTCCGGGGCGGGTTTGACCACCATCGTGCAGCCCGCCGCCAAAGCAGGCGCGCATTTTCGCGTGATCATGGCCGCCGGGAAATTCCAGGGCGTAATGCATGACACGACGCCGACAGGCTGGCGGATCGTCCAGCCACGTGCACCGGGCATGGGTACTGGCAGGGTTTCGCCGTGCAATCGCTTGGCTTCTTCGGCTGACCAGTCGATGAAAGCCGAGCCGTACAGGATTTCACCCTTGGCTTCGGGAAAGGGTTTGCCCATTTCAGCGGTGATCAGGACTGCCAGATCGTCAATATTCGCCAGGATCAGATCATTCCAGGCATGGAGGAGTTTGGCACGTTCGAATGGCGAGACCTTGCGCCAAGTCTCAAAAGCCACGCTGGCGGCATCAATGGCTTTGCGTGCCCCCGCCTCACCAACATCTCCGACCTCAGCCAGCAAATCCCGGTTTGAGGGATTGTGGACGGCGAAAGTGGAGTTGCCCGCAACCCAGGCACCATTGATAAACGAATCCGTTTTGAAGAGGGATTTGTCACTGAGGCGGTCCAGCGCCGTCATCTAACGCTCCGTTTTACGTTTCTGCATGGCCGAACGAAAACGTGCCGCCCAGCCTTCCTTGTTCACTTGCCTGACTCGACCCAGCGCCAATGCGTCGTCCGGCACATCGTCGGTTATGACACCGCCAGAACCCGTAAACGCACCGGCCCCGATCGTCACCGGGGCAACCAGCGAGGAGTTTGAGCCGATAAAGGCGCCCTCACCAATCACCGTCTTGTGCTTTCCAAAACCATCATAATTACAGGTGATTGTTCCGGCTCCGATATTGGCATTCGCGCCAATTTTTGCATCTCCGATATAGGAAAGGTGGCTGGCTTTTGCACCCTCGCCGAGCTGGGATTTCTTCACTTCAACAAAATTGCCGACCTTGGCATTGCGACCGATATCCGCGCCCGGGCGCAAGCGAACATAGGGACCAACCTGCGCGCCTTCACGAATGACGCAGCCTTCCAGATGTGAAAATGCGTGTACAACGGCCCTGTCTTCGACAATTGCGCCCGGACCAAACACGACATTCGGCTCAATCAGGACATCGCGGCCCAGTTTTGTATCGTAGGAAAAGTAGACGGTTTCCGGAGCCACCAAGGTCGCACCGTCCCGCATGGCATCGCTGCGACGGCGTTCCTGAAACGCGGCCCCCGCCAAAGCGAGGTCGGCGCGCGAATTGACGCCCATGACCTCGTCGGCGTCACCGCGCACGGCCACCGCACGCAGGCCGCGGTCCACCGCAAGACCCACGACATCGGTCAGATAGTATTCGCCATTGGCGTTTTCGTTGGTCACATTCGACAACAGGTCGAACAGCAAGGGTGCAGGCGCAGCCAGAACACCGGAATTGACAAGGCGCACTTTCAATTCCTCCGGCGACGCATCCTTGGCCTCGACAATCCGCTTCAGCGCGCCGGATTCATCTTCGATCAAGCGCCCATAGGCGCCTGGTTGCTCGGGCTCAAAACCCAGGACAGCCACCGAGGCACCATCTTCCAGCGCAGCAAAAACACGCTCAATTGTCTCCGCCCGAATGAGCGGCGTGTCGCCGTAAAGAACGATTGCGGGGCCTTCAAAACCTGACATGGTATCGGCAGCGGCCAATACGGCATGCCCTGTCCCCAAAGGTGGATCCTGCAAAGCCGTCAACGTACCGGCGGCTTCGCCGGCATCGCCAACGCCAGTCGACTTGGCACCATAAACCGTGACGATCTGCTCGGCGCCGCACTCACGCGCCAATGCTATGGTCCAGTTCATCATGGGGCGGCCTGCAACCGGGTGGAGGCATTTGGGCAGGTCGGAATTCATCCGGGTTCCCAGACCAGCAGCAAGAATGACAGCAGCGCGCGATTGAGTCATGGGCTTTGTCCAAAATTAAGTGTCAGTACGATATCAGCGGGCGATATAGCCCATTGAGCGTTGCGATGCGACCTTGGCGGACGCAGATAAACACAGGCAGGAGTTCAGCATTCATGTCGCATTGTTTCCAAGGCGCAGCCATAGCGTTCGATCTCGATGGAACGCTGGTTGATACAGCGCCCGACCTTGTTCGGGCCCTGAATGCTGTCATTGCACCCGATGGACTTCAACCCGTTGGTGACCATGAGGTTCGCGCAATGGTCGGACGCGGAGCCCGTGCACTTATCGAACGCGCTTACGCGTCGCGTGAGGTTGATCTGGACGCGGCGCGCATCGATCAGCTCGTCGCACACTTCATTGAGGTCTACCACGCGGGCATTGCCGATCTCAGTCGCCCGTTTGATGGCTGTGTGGCCACACTCGAATCTCTGCGAGAGCAAGGCGCGCGCCTGTCCGTCTGTACCAACAAGCCATCATTCCTCGCCGACGCCCTGTTGGCTGAACTCAATCTCGAATCCTATTTCGAACGGGTCATTGGACCTGATCGCACGACAGCCAAAAAACCGGATGCCGCGCATTTCTTCAGCGCGATCACAGATGGTGGCCCCAATGTCGCAATGATTGGCGATTCCAAACCGGACGTGGCTTGCGCGCGCGCCGCCAACGCGCCGGTCATCATCATGAGTTATGGATACACCGAAACCCCGGCCCACACATTAGGTGCGGACCGGGTTCTCGATGATTTTTCAGAAATACCCGCAGCGCTCAAAGCACTCTGGGCGAGTTCCGACTAAGCTGAGCGAAGCTCAAGCTCGGAGTCATTCGCCGTGCGACCAGGCGCACGATCATTTGCCGCGACATTACGCGGCGGCATGCCATTGACCATATTGGAACGGACATCCGTGCGTGCTGACCGCATCGCCGGCATGAAGCCAGCATCCACGAGGTCAACATTCACATCATAGCCGCGCTCGGCCCAAAAAGCCTCAATGCGTTGTTTAAGGCGACGAGCACCTTCTGGTGTACAAAAATCGTTATTCATCAATATTCTCCGTAACGGCTGGGGCCTCGCCCTCAGCTCGACTTACGTGCGCTCCCTCAAGCAGGAAAACGACCGTGCCACATCCCGGTGGCATGTGTCGCTGGGCCTCATATAGGTCGGCTGTCTCTGTGACGATAGTGTGACCCTGCGTCAAGTCGCCGCACCTATTAATTTAGAGTCTGCTCGCCAATCCTTGACCAGCCAATTGAGCGACCGTATAGCGCTGCCTCCTCATTGGAGGGGCGATTAGCTCAGCGGGAGAGCACTGCCTTCACACGGCAGGGGTCACTGGTTCAATCCCAGTATCGCCCACCATTTCGGCCAGTACGATGAACCGGACTCTGCGTCACCAGGACGCAGAATTTACCGAATGAATAACTTGCGAAACATTCGCAAAAGTGCCATCGCTCTTGGCCAGAGTGATGGAGTTTCAAATGGTTTCGTTTCGACTGATCCTGTTGGCATTAATAGCCGGGACAATTCTTGTGGGCTGCACCGAGCCTGCCGACCAGCGCGTCGTCAATGTCTATACCGCGCGTCATTACGCGTCGGATGAGGCGATCTATGCCGAATTTACACGTGAGACCGGTATTCGCGTGAACACCGTTTCGGCCAGTGGCGATCTTCTGATTGAACGGGTACGCGCTGATGGTGATCGAAGCCCGGCAGATATCATCATCACCGTCGATTCGGCCCGTCTTTACCGCGCGCAAGAAGCAGGGCTATTCGCAGCATCCGATTTTGATGCCATCACCCAGTCAGTCCCTGCACGCTATGTTGAGCCGAACGGTCACTGGGTCGCCACCTCGGCACGCGCGCGCGGCATCGCATTCAGCCGGGACCGCGTCGCGGCAGATGAGCTGAGTTCGTATGAAGATCTGGCCGATCCGAAATGGGCTGGTCGCCTTTGCATGCGGTCGTCTGACAATGTTTATAACCAGTCATTATTGGCATCGCTGGTTGCCCATTTGGGGCCTGAAGCGGCGGAAGACTGGGCGCGCGGCGTCGTTGCCAATTTTGCCCGCCCACCCAGCGGCGGCGACACGGATCAACTTCGCGCCATAGCCGCGGGCGAATGTGATGCCTCGCTCGTCAATCACTATTATTTCGCACGCCTGGCGAACTCCGAAGCAGACCAAAATATAGTCGATGCGGTAGATATGTACTTCCCTGGCGCCGAATTTGGCGGTGTTCATGTCAATGTTTCAGGCGTCGGAATTGCCGCCGCAGCCCCGCATCCCGAAGAGGCCATGGCGTTGATAGAATTTCTTTTATCAGATTACGCTCAGCGCGCCTTTGCAGAAATGACCAATGAATTTCCGGTCACGGGCCTGGATGATTATGACAATGATAATGTGCGCCGTTTCATAAATCTGCCTCAGGATGATCTCGACTTCATAACCCTGGGAGAGCAAACGGCGACGGCCCAGCGTATTTTTGATCGTGCTGGATGGCCCTGATCCAAAACAAAACGTCCACCGGTCTGGCGCCTAAATTTGATCCTGCAGCCTTTGCAGCGATCGCAGCGCTTTTGGCTGCAACACCCCTGATTGCCATTGTTGTTCTGGCGATAACGGGGCCGCTTGATGATTATCTGATTCATCTCGCTCAGACGCGCCTCTCAGGCTATATCGTCAACAGCCTCATTATCAGCAGTATCGCGGCGATTGGCGCGGGTGTTGGCGGTGTTGCGACAGCATGGCTTGTGTCACGTACCGAATTTCCCGGCCGCAAGTTTTTCGTATGGACGCTCGCCCTGCCGCTGGCTATTCCGGCCTATGTTGCCGCCTATGCCTGGCTTGATATTTCTCAGGCCGCAGGCCCGGTCAAAACCATGCTGCGCGACGCCAATCTGGACAGTATCGCAGCTTTCTTGCCCAGCATAAGCGGGCCTGTTGGCGCGGGATGGATATTTGCGATCACGCTCTACCCTTACGTTTATCTGCTTGCCCGCGAAGCCTTCGCAAACCAATCCTCGGACACATATGATGCCGCACGCACGCTCGGCCAGCGCCCCTTTCAAGCTTTTCGTCGGACCGCTCTGCCGATGGCGCGCCCGGCCATCGCCGCGGGCATGGCGCTCGTCATCATGGAGAGCCTGGCGGATTATGGAGCCGTCGCGCATCTGGGCGCGCCAACCCTAACCGTCGGCGTGGTGCGCGCCTGGGCGGGTGCCGGATCAATTGCCGATGCCGCTCGGCTGGCGCTGATTCTGGCCGCTTTTGCGTTTGTTATTTTCAGCATTGAACGCAGCCAAAGACATCGCGCACGCGTCTCCGCGCATTCCGGCCGCCGCCGCCCGCCGCGGCGAGAGGCACTGAAAGGGTGGCAATCAATTGGCGCGATTTTCATTTGTCTTGCGCCACTTCTGGTGGCCCTGATTATCCCGCTATTGCGCTTGTCCTGGCTCGCACTGGAGGCCTCCGTCGCGCGCGGCATGATGGAAGCCTTCCAGCACAGCCTCATCCTTGCTGCTGTGACAGGTTTTCTGGCTGCCCTTCTCGGTGTTGGAACGGCCTATGCCCTGCGAACGCAGTCTCGGCTTGCGCGTGTATCGGCGCGATTGGCGAGTCTGGGTTATGCAGCGCCCGGTGCCGTAGCCGCCGTTGGAGTAATCGTTGTCCTGTCCCTGGTTCAAGACGGCTTGGACCAGGCTTCGGACGGCGCATTCCCAATCCTTCTGACTGGGACCGCGCTGGCACTTGTATTTGCCTATTTATCGCGCTTTGCTGCGGCAGCCATAGGCCCGTGCGAAAGCGCACTGGAACGTGTGACACCCGCGCTGGATGGCGCCGCGCGCACATTGGGGGAGACACAAGTCGGCGTACTGAAACGCGTACACTGGCCGCTTGTATCGGGTGGTGCCATGACAGCCAGCCTGATTGTCTTTGTTGAAGTTCTCAAAGAACTTCCAGCCACCATGATTCTGCGTCCGTTCAACTTTGATACTTTGGCTGTGATCGCCCACAATTACGCCTCTGATGAACGGTTGGGACAGGCCGCCCTGCCCTCGATCGCGCTGGTCCTGACGGCTCTTGTGCCCATGGTCATCATTGCCCGGCGAGTCTCGCGGGAGACCGGACATGGCTAAGCCCCTTTTGACCATTCGAGGCGCACGACATTCCTACGTCGCCG
>CAXBKM010000013.1:0-14678 GCA_963976265.1 uncultured Maricaulaceae bacterium | reverse complement strand
AAAAGACCCGGCCAAGTCCGAACTCTTTATCGTGGAGGGAGATTCCGCGGGTGGATCGGCCAAGCAGGGCCGCCATCGCGAGAACCAGGCAGTTCTGCCGCTGCGCGGTAAAATCCTCAATGTGGAGCGGGCTCGCTTCGACAAAATGCTGGGCTCAGACCAGGTCGGCACGCTGATTACGGCATTGGGCGCCGGTATTGGTCGCGACCAGATCAATATGGACAAGCTGCGCTATCACAAGGTCATCATCATGACCGATGCCGATGTCGATGGCGCGCATATCCGCACGCTTTTGCTGACCTTTTTCTATCGTCAGATGCCCGAACTGATCGAACGCGGGCATCTCTATATCGCCCAGCCGCCGCTCTACAAGGTCAATCGCGGGCGCTCTGAGCGCTATATGAAGGACCAGGCCGAAATGGATGCGTCCCTGCTCGAGGAAGGGGCCGCGGAAGCGTCGCTGCGTCTGGCCGACGGCAGCGTTGTCGCGGGCGCGGACTTGAATGAACGCGTTCAGGCGGCTCGGCTCGTTAAAATCGCGGTGGACCGTCTGGCCCCGCGCGCGCCAGCCTTTGCGGTCGAGGCCGCAGCGCTTGCCGGGGCGTTGTTGACCGACGCCAAACCCGCCCAGATCGAAGCGGCAACGGGCGTGCTCAATCGCCTGGCCGATGAGGGCGAAGAGGGTTGGGCCGGGCATGAGAATGACGAGGGCGGCCTGGTGTTTGCGCGCGATGTGCGCGGCGTCACGGAAACTGTTGTTCTCGATCATGCCTTGCGCGTGACCCCGGATGCCAAACGCCTGTCCGAGCGCGCTGCCGTGATTGCGAGCGATTATTCCGGCGAAGCGGTGTTTTCCGGCAAGACCGGCGATATTCGTGTCTACACGCCGACGCAGCTGGTTGATACGGTGGCCGAGGCCGGTGCCAAGGGTATGAAAATTCAACGCTATAAAGGCCTGGGTGAAATGAATCCGGACCAACTTTGGGAAACAACGCTCGATCCGGACGCGCGCTCACTCCTGCGTGTGAAGGTCGAGGAATTGGCCGAGGCCGACGATCTTTTCTCCAAACTGATGGGCGATGTGGTGGAGCCGCGCCGTGACTTCATCACCACCCACGCGCTTGAAGCCGAGGTCGATACGTAATCAGATATGGTGAGTGGCGAACCCGATTTTCGAAAGGCGGGCCCTATTGAGGGCGAGGTCAAAAAAAGATGGGATGAGGTCTTCCAGTACATAAAAGATGGTGACCCTTACGCCAAACAAATTGAACAAATATTCGAGTATATTGCTTTAAAAGAAGAAGAAAACAAAATTAACGGCATGCCCGATGAGGCAACCATTGACATTAACATGGCAAAATTTGTTCATGACTATAGCATAAAAAATACAATGAAAAACCTCTGCTCTTATAGAGAGGGCATAGTAAGTTTTTCTAACGAATTTTCAAAAAGAGTTGGTGGGGTAGCGGATGAACTACTAAAATTTTTAATACGTACGCTTATAGTTTCACACGGCGCTGTTATTATTGCGTCAATTGCTGCGTTATCGCAATCCGAATTGGTCCAGTTGCGAGTATTTCTATTCGTATCATTATTGGTATCTTTTATAGGTATAATTTTGGCAGGCGCAGGATTTAGATACAGCAATATCTCGGTAGATTTTTCGTCAATATCTATCAATCATCTGTCCGAATCTAAGATAATTGAAAAATTTGAAAAGCTACAAAAACCAGGCTGGTGGAGGATTTCAGATTGGCTTCTGTATATCAGTGGCCTGTTGTTCCTTTTCGAAGGAGGAGTGGCCGCATATACATTGTGGCCCATTTTTACGGGCCCCATTTGAATTGAAGCTTGACGCGCCACCTAGTTTAAACCGCTATCGAGCGAAAGAGCTTTGCGACGACGGATGATCGTTCAAACATTATTGATGGCTTTGCTGTTTGCTAAAGCTTGCCCTGCCATGGCGGGGTGTTAAATCTGTACCCGCGCCTTTTAGAGAGTTTGTTACGTGCCAATGTTCAAATGGAGCCCGGCCTTCGCCTTTACGGCGTCCATTGCTCCCAAAATTCCGACAGGACCGGGTGTGTTTTATCTGCTGGCGGCTGAGGCTGAACGGTCGGCCGTCTATATTGGCGCCGCCAAGAATTTGCGTGAAGAATTCTATTATGAACTGGAACAGCAACGCACAGTGATGCGTCCGAAAGCGCATTTCTTTCGGTTCGCCGAAACACTTCAACCTTCTGAAGGTGCGACCAAGTTGATTGACATGCACAAGCGCAAATTTGGCCAACGCCCGGCGCTCAATAGCGGCTTCTAAAAAACCGCTTTTCCACAGCTCAGTTACCAAACCGTCATGCCACGCCCTATTTGCGCCGCGATCAACCTCCTGTATGGGAGCTGTCCCTGTCTCGCCTGACGATAGATGTGTGTTCAGACAATGATCAATTTTTTCAAAGCGCCGATGCCAATTGAGCCCGCTCCGGAAGAAAAGCGGACCGGCCTGTTTCGCCATGGCGGTCTGGCGCTGGCTGCCGCCGCCATTGTGCTGGCTCCCTTTGCGGCGCGCACCCATGCGCAGGACCAATTGGGTTTTGACCGGCCCTTGCTTCTGGCTGAAGCCAATGACGCCCAGCGCGCTGATTTGGAAGCCGCAGACCGGCACATTCTGGTGGTCCGCCATGCGCGAAAAACCAGCCCGGACTGCAATGCCATTGATTGCCAGTTAAGCGCGGACGGCGAGGCGCAAGTCGCGCTCCTTTCTGGCCTGTTGGGCGAAACGCCTGTTGATGCCGCTTATTCGAGCGCAGCGTGCCGCGCCGCTGATACCGCGGCCGCGGGAGGCCTTTGGGTCACCATGCACCGGGCAGCCGATACATATGCACTCGCCTGTGGCGGCGGAACGGTGGATCGCACGCGCGATCAGGCCATGACCGAAGCGCGCGATGGCCTGGCGCGCTGGACGATTGTCGGGGAACACTCGAATACGACATGCCTGTGGGTCGCAGCCTTTGCCGGCGATGACGCATCTGTTGACGCCGGATGTGTTGACGGGCGTCTGGACCATGATGCTTATGGTGATGTGTTCTGGCTGCATCGTGTTGCAGGCGAATGGAATGTCGTCGTTTTATCGCGCGCTTTTGACGTGGACGCAGTCGCAACCGAATAAACTCGCGTGCGCCTCACATTAGTTTGATGTTGACTTTGCGGCGAGCGGCGTATGCTTTTCCCAAGCAGATTGGGAGAGACCGTCAATGAAAGCCTTGCTGATCGCCTTCGTGACTCTTTTGACAGCACCAGCCTTCGCTGAAGACCTTACCGAGGCAGATCGGGCTGAATTGCAGGCCGTTGATGCGGCTTACGTATCCGGCTGGCTGCAAAATGGAACGCCCGCGCAGGAAGCGGCCATCATGCCGCTTTTTGCAGACGATGCCGTCATCATGCCGGGGCGCGGCCTCGAACCACGGACGGGGATGGACGAAATTCGAGGTTTCTGGTTTCCCGATGGCTATCCACCGACTCAGGTTCTGGAATTTTCGCATGACATCGCCGGGATCAATGGAAACTCGCACCAGGCGGTTATTCACGGTCGGTCCTTTTTGCATTTCGAATACAATGGGATTGAGCGCCGTCAGGGCGGAAACTATTTGATAGTTGCGCGGCAGCATGAGGGTGAATGGCTGATCTCCCACATGATCTGGAACGACATAATCTATGACGATGAGGACTAGCCCAGCGGATACTCAGCCTCAATGCGATAGATGTTCGGCTCGTTTTGCCGCGCCAGCGATGAATACAGATGAAAGCGATCGACCGTGAAGGCGGGCGTCTGAAACAGCGCGCAACGTCGTTCAAACGCTTTGACATGATCGAGTTGCGCGCCTTTGAGATAAGCCATCGTGACATGCGGTACATAGCGCCGCTTTTCGGTTTTCAACCGCGCCCGGTCCGCCGCACGTTCGCAGGCTTTTGCCAGATTGAACAAGGATGGATGGGCTTCAACGCCGATCCAGACGGCATGAGGGTCAATTCCGCCAAAACTGCCAGCCCCGCGCAGAGCGATATCAAAGGGTTTGATCGAAATACTGGCGAGTTCGGTATCGAGATCTTCGGCGACGCGATCACCGGTTTCGCCAAAATACTTCAAGGTCAGATGCAAATTCTCTCGCGGACGCCACGCCGCACCCTCAAGGCCGGATTGCAGGGGCAGTAGGCGGGTTGCGATAGAGTCCGGAATCGGCAAGGCCGCAAAGAGTTTAAGGGACACAGGTCTTCATCCTTGAAGATTGATGATGACAGCCACTCGAAAGATTACATCGCCAAGATTGAGTTTTCCATGGCCGCTTTGTGAAATCCACCGTCGGTCATGGCAAAATTCAACCATGATGGGTGACATTGTCTCGTGACAGGGGATTCACATTCCCGCCGTCTCCCCTTGCAAGGCGGGTCAATCGAGACAATATTGTGCTCGGAGTGGTGCGTCATCGGTGACGTGCCAAGACGGCTTTTGTCAAAAAGCCAAAACGGTTTTGTCAAAAAGAGAGACAATTCGCCATGGATAATTTCACCCGCACACACGCCCCTGCTGGCGCGATGGACACGTCGACCGACGCCGGTCTTCGCAGCTTCATGCTGGGTGTTTACAACAAGATGGGCCTCGGCCTCGCCCTGTCGGCTGGTCTGGCATATGCGGTCGGGACTGTCGCACCTCTGACCCAGCTCGTTTTTAATACGCCGCTGCTTTACGTGGTTCAGTTCGGACCACTGGTCCTTTTGTTAGGCTCGATGTTTTTCATGCGCCGCCCGTCACCACTGGGTTCGGCGGTTCTCTATTGGTCCATCGTCACCTTGATCGGGATGGGTCTAAGCGTCTGGGTCGTTATCGCCTCGCAGCCACAGGGCGTCACGACGCTTTCCGGAACGTCCATTAATGCGACTTTCTCCACGATTGCGCAGGCCTTCTTCCTGACGGCCGCATCTTTCGCCGCGATTTCGTTGTGGGGGTATACGACCAAGCGCAATCTAACCGGTATCGGGACTTTCCTGTTTATGGGTGTCTTTGGCGTCGTCGCGCTGGGCCTGGTCAACGCCTTCCTGATCCAGTCTTCGGGTTTTGAATTGCTGATCCAGCTGGCCGTTCTGATTTTGATGGCCGGTGTTGTGGCCTGGCAAACCCAGACGCTGAAAGTGTCCTACTATCAGATGGCCGGTGATCAGCGTTCTTTGGCCGTGATGACCAATATGGGCGCATTGAACCTCTACATCGCCTTTGTGAACATCTTCCAGATCCTGATGTCCTTCTTGGGTCGCGAATAGATCTGACGTCATACTGACACAAGTCAGATGCGCCCCGGTGTTCTTCACCGGGGCGTTTTGCATTATGGCGCTAGCCCAATACCGAGAATTTTTTACGGTCAAAGAAACGCAGAAGGAAAGGCAGCGCCTTGCCGCGTTTCAAGATCGTGCCATCGGCACCCAACACGGCCCAGGCACCCTGCCGAGCGGCATTGGACGGGGTTTTCTCGATGCGATAAAGCGGTTGTTCACTGGCGTGGCGAAAGACAGAAAACACGGCCCGGTCTCGCAGACCGTCAATCGCATAGTCACGCCAGTCGCCGCGCGCCACCATACGGCCATAGACACGCAAAATGGCATCCAGCTCGCGTCGATCAAACATGACCGGCGGCTGATTGTTGCTGAACTCAAAATCTCCCCTCACAGGCGAATCTCCGACACAGATTTCTTCAAACAGTCTTCTACGCGTCTTATCTTACAAAGATTTCATCGCTTGCCGCAAAGCTGCCCTATTTCCGTCCCGCCAGCGCCCCATCGCGCCGCGACCTTCCACCTGTCGGTCGACGGTTTCGTCACATGATCCAGGTTTCAGACAGCCCCCCCAGCCCCCCGGATCACAGTGATACGTCGACCGACGCCTGTTTTGGGGCTGCTTCCTGTTTATCAATTCACAGATTATTATCGCTCACGGCTCATTACAGATGGCGCACGCTCACGCTTGGGCCCGTATAATCGACACCAGCAGGACGAAACAGGTTTCAAATGCTCGCGGTTGAATCGCTCGTCAAACATTTCGGACCGCGCATAGCGGCACAAAACGTCAGCTTTACACTGACCACGGGCGAGGTTTTGGGCTTTCTTGGTCCCAACGGGGCCGGCAAATCGACCACCATGCGCATGATTGCCGGGCGGCTAGAGCCCGATTCCGGTCGTGTTCTCATTGGTGATCATGACGTCGCAGCAGACCGTCGCGCCGCGCAGAAAATGATTGGCTACCTTCCAGAGGGCGCGCCCGCCTATCCGTCCATGACGCCGCAAAGCTTTGTGAAATTCTGTTTGCGCGCGCGCGGGTTTTCTGGCGCGGCGCTGAAGTCAGCAACAGACAGCGCGCTGGAGCGTGCGCGTCTCGGCGATGCAGCCCAACAGCGTATCGCGACCCTGTCCAAGGGCTATAAGCGCCGCGCTGCCCTGGCTGCGGCCATTGCTCATGATCCGCCACTGCTGATCCTGGATGAGCCAACCGATGGTCTGGATCCGAATCAGAAAGACCAGGTGCGCGGACTGATCCGCGATATGGCGAGTGACAAGGCGATCATCGTTTCAACGCATATTCTTGAAGAAGTCCCCGCGGTTTGCACCCGTACGATTGTCATCCATCGGGGCTGCATTCTTGCCGATGAAAGCCCGGACGAGCTCGCCGCGCGCACGCGAACCGGGCGTCTGGACGATGCTTTCCGGCATCTGACTATCAGCGATGACCAACAAGAAGGCGCGGCGGCATGAGTGCGCTGGCCGGACTTGATGCGGTTTTTCGCCGTGAGCTTGGAACCTATTTTACGACGCCCCTGGCGTTTGTTTTTCTGGCGGCCTTTGCCTTCGCAGCTCCGACCTTTGCTTTCAATGTGGCCCGCTTTTTCGACACGAACCGGGCAGAGCTGACCCCGCTCTTTACCTATTTGCCCTGGCTGATGATGATTTTGATGCCAGCTCTCGCAATGCGCGCATGGGCCGAGGAACGCGACCGCGGCACGATAGAAACACTGCTGTCCTTGCCGATTCCGGTTTGGGCCGCGGCTCTGGGCAAATTTCTGGCCGCATGGTGCGTGGCCGCGCTTGCTCTGGGTTCAACCTTTCCGATGTGGATCGCCGTCAATTATCTGGGCGCTCCGGACAATATGGCGATCCTGACGGGTTATGTCGGGGCGTTACTGTTGGCCGGGGCTTTTTTGGCGGTCGGGCAGGCCTTATCGGCCACGACAGGCAATCAGGTGATCGCCTTCGTTCTGGGTGTTTTGATGTGTTTCCTGCTAACCATGGCCGGATCACCCTTTGTCACCGGCGCGCTATCGGCTGCTGTGCCCGCGAGCCTGGTTGAGGCCATCGCGCATATGAGTGCGCTGGAACGGTTTTCTGCCTTTCAGAGCGGTGTTATCGGCCTCAAGGACATCGTCTATTTCGTCGGCCTCATTATCGCAGGGATCAGCTGGGCGGGGCTTCTGATCGGGGCGTCCCGGGCAGGTGGTCGATGAGCCGGCGTCTCCATTTCCTGGTCATGGCGCTGGCCGTCTTCGGCCTGCTTGTCGCGAGCAATCTTATCGCTTCGACAGGGCTGTCGAGCGTGCGGTTCGACCTGACAGAGCGCGGCCTCTATGAGCTGTCGCCCGGTACTCAGGATACAATAGACCGTCTCGAAGAGCCGGTACGCTGGACATTTTACTATTCACGGCGATTAGCGGCGGATTATCCCGCCGTTCGAGCCTATGGCGCGCGCGTGCGCGAAATGCTGAACGGTTATGTGGCGAGCTCCAATGGCCGGATCATTCTCGAAGAGATCGATCCACAGCCCTTCTCGACTGATGAAGATGACGCTTTGGCAGCGGGAATGTCGCCTGCCCCTGCCGGGAATTCCCAAAATCTCTTTTTTGGACTGGTCGCGCGCGACATGGTCGATCAGGTTCAGACCATTGCCTATTTCGCGCCGGACCGGGAAAGCCGGCTGGAATATGAGCTAACCAGCTTGCTCGCTGATCTCGTTCGTGATCGCGAACCGACGCTCGCAATACTGTCGGGACTTGATCTGGAACCCGGGCGTCCAGGAGCGCAGGACAGCGCCATAATTCAAGAACTGGCAAACACCTATTCTGTATCCTGGATATCGCGCGCTTTTGTCAGATTGCCCGAGGCCGATGCAATCCTGATCATTCATCCGCCCCAGCTTTCTGACGACCAGCTTTATGCGCTGGATCAATATGTGCTGGGGGGCGGGCGATTGATCGCGGCGCTTGATCCCATGGCGCACGCCGCCTTGCGTCCCGGTTCAGATGGATTGCCATCTCCCAATGCCAGACGATCATCTGATCTGGGTGTATTACTGACTGCCTGGGGCGTTTCCTTCGACACCGAACAGGTCGCGATGGATATTGACGCAGCTCTGCCTGTTCAGGTCGTCGAAGACGGTCGTGCGCGGGTTCGCGGGTATCCACTGTGGTTTTCGGCCAGTCCGGATGCCCTCTCCTCGACAGACCTCTCGACAACGGGGCTCACTCGCGGCGTGAATTTGGGCTCGCCCGGTATTCTGTCGCAGACCCAAGGTGCAATCTCACGCTTTGAGCCGCTTGTTCAAACCGGAGCCAATGGCGCGCGGCTGGACGCAGAAATTGCGGCCCGCAATCCCTCCCCGGCGGAGATCATGCAATCCTATCCGGAGAGCGGCGAGGCACTGACCCTGGCCGCGCGGATTAGTGGTCGTCTTGAAACGGCTTTCCCGTCCGGCCCACCAGACGCCGTTGCGCGCATTTATGAAGACGATGAGCACAGGACCGAGATTGCCGATGGCGATGTCGTGCTTTTTGCCGATGTCGACTGGCTCGACGACCCGTTTTTCATGCGCAATGACCCGGCCTTTGGTGTCACAGCTGTGGCCGATAATCTGTCCCTGATGGTCAACCTCACAGATCTGGCGCTGGGCGACCGTGCATTGGTGGGCTTGCGCTCGCGGGCACCATCCTTTCGGTCCATGGAGCGTGTCGAAGCGTTGCGCCGGGATGCTGAGCAACGCTATGCGAACGAGCAGGCTGAGTTGCAATCCGGCATAGAAACTTCCGAGGCGCGACTGACTCAGTTGCAAGACCCATCCGCCACAGTTCAGGCCAGCCTGGCGCTGGAACCTGATGAAATTCAGAGTGAGGTTTCTCGCCTGCGCGATGAAATAGCCCAATCGCGCGCGCGATTACGTCAGGTCGAGCGCGATTTCCGCAGCGATATCGATTCTCTAGAAGGACAACTTCGTTTCTGGACCATCTGGTTCCCACCATTATTCATTTTGGGGCTGGCATTGGTGTTGGGCATTCTTCGCCGCGGGAGATTGTCATGACGAGTCTCGCCGAACAACATCGCTTGCGCGAAGCGCTTATTCTGGGGGGGGCTGCATGTGCGGCGCTTGTGCTGGCTGTCGCTCTGCTTTGGATGGGCTCGCGCCATAGTGGGCAGGTTGAACGCGATGGCGCGGTCTTGCCGGGTTTTGCCAACCATATTGATGACGTCCGTACGATCGCGATTGAAACATCAGACGCGCGATTTGAGTTGGAACGCGACGGCGAGGGTTGGGCGCTGGCGGGTCGCTCCGGATTTCCAGCCGATGCGGCCATGGCCGAGCGGGTCTTGCAGAACCTTGCCAATCTGACATTTGAGGGTAGCCGAACGCGATTGCCGTCTCGGCATCCAACGCTGGGCCTTGTTGCACCTGATGCTGGCGGTGAGTCCACCCATATCGCGGTGCGGGACTATGATGGGGTTGTGCGTGCGGATCTGATAGTCGGCCAAGATCGCGGCGAGACCGGCGTCTATATACGGTTTCCAGGTGATGATCAGACCTATGCCGCATCTGGCACGCTGACCCTGGCTGATGAACCGGAACGCTGGATGCATCTCGACTTTCTGGCTCTGGGTGTCGAATCTATCGCCCGAGTGCGTATCCGCCCTGAAACCGGGCCGGCCTATTTCCTTGAACGCCCGGGATTGAGCGTTCGAAACTTCGCGCTGCGATCCCCCTCTGGCTGGCGACCGATTACGCCAGGCGCGGGCAATGGTGTCGGCGCCGTTCTCAGCCGGTTGCGGTTTCGCGATGTCCGCAGGGCGACCTTTACCGAACCATCAGTTGCCGCACATCTGGCAGAAACCTTTGGCGGGCTTCAGGTTGAGCTGCAGGTTTTCGTCGATGGCGATGACCGCTGGGCGACAATCCGCGCGGTCGCCCTGACCGATGATGCCGAAGCGGACGCGCTGATCCTGAATGAAACAGCAGATGGCTGGGCATTCCTGTTGAGTGACTTGACGATTGATCGCCTGATCCGTCCGCTAAACGAGATTGCCATCCAACGCAATCCTGCGCCGGACACCCCATAATGCGCCTCAATCAGATCACCTTGCCGGTCGCCGATATTACGCGTTCAAAGGTTTTCTATGAGACTCTGGGCTTTCGACTTCTGGTGAGCTCCCCGCACTATTGCCGATTCCTGGCACCATTCGGAGACACCACGTTTTCAATCCATGTCGCCTCCGGCGACATTGTCGCGGGTGCGGTGCTTTATCTGGAATCCGACGATATGGACGCCGACCATGCCCGGCTTCAAGCCATGGGTATTGAGTTCGAAACCGCTCCGGTTGATGAAAGCTGGTTATGGCGCGAAGCCCTGTTTCGCGACCCGGACGGTCATCCATGGAAGCTATACCATGCCGGTGAAAACCGGATTGACCCGCCCTGGCGGGTAAGGCCCGACGCCTAATTGTTGGCGGCAATTGCTACAGGATCCGGCGAAAACCGGGCGGCCCCATAAACCGGTCCGCCATTGGGGGCCTGTACAATTATTGCGGCGCTGCTGCCGCGCGGCAAAGATGCTCCAAAAAATTCTTCTCCGCTTTGCCATTCGCCCAGATGCAGGAGCGCGCGGACGGGATTGTAAAGCCGCATGGCCAAGCCGGCATTGCTTCCGCCTTCGACGTTGACGACATGCCAGCCCGGGTCAAACACGGCGAGCCAGACATCAGCGGGCTCGTCGGATGGAACTGTGCCGACGATCCGCAGGCGATGATTGCCATCACCTAGAGACTCGGTAGTGACCTGCACATTAGCTGGCATCGCCATGCGCCGTCGTTGGATGGCAGAGCGGATGGCATCTGTTTCTACGCCCGAAGCTTCGGCTGCGCCATCGATTACAAATTGCGGCGTATAAATGCGCGGTACATCAAGGCTGTATTTATAGGTGCGCTGGCGCTCGGTATATTCCGGACGGGCAAAGGTGTCTTCCCAGCCGTAAATGTCCCAATAACTGACGCCAAACCCAAGCGCGATAACATCGTCACGTGCGTCCAATTCGCCCAAATACTGGTTGGCGTCCGGGCAAAGCGGACAGCCCTGACTGGTGAATAATTCCACCAGAACCGGGCGGGGCGGAGCATCAACCGGCTCGTGTGCCGGACCTGTAGCGCCGAGCATACCCGCCCATAAAATGACTGTCAGCGTATTGAACATGAGGACTAAATAGGCACTCCTGAGCGTCACATCCAATCAATTGGCTGTGACGGCCTGTGAAATATATCCCGGTTAAGATGAACCTTTCCATGCGTATTTGCGACTTTACCATCAGAAGCGCAGGGAAGTCGCCTTGAGATACACCGATTCAGACAGGGTCTTTGACGAATTGCTCGTCATTTCAGTGCGGGCCGGGAATCGGCGCGCCGCTGAAAGATTGGCGGCACGTTGGCATCCCCGATTGGTGAGAACGGCGACCCGCTTTCTGGGTAATGCCGATCAGGGCCAGGACGCGGCACAAGAAGCATGGGCGGCCATGTCAGCTGCGTGGGTGCGGCTTGATGATCCAAGAAAGTTTGCCGGATGGGCGTTTTCTATCCTGCATCGAAAATGTTCCGACATTCAGCGCCGTCTGATCAAGGATCGAGACGGTTTGAGCGAACTGACTCTGGCCGCCACAGACAGTCCTCAGGACGCATCATCAGACCGCCGGCTTGTCATCAATGATGCCTTTGCCGGTCTGAAACCGGATCATCGCGCGACGGCCATTCTGTTTTTCGCCGAAGGCCTGACCCTGATCGAGATTGCACACATTACCGGCGCGCCGGTTGGCACCGTCAAATCGCGTCTGTTTCACGCCAGACAACAGCTCAAATCAAACCTGGAAAGGGAAAACCCATGACCTCTACAAATGAGACGCTTCGCAAAGCGCTTGATGACGATGATGCCGCATTTCTCAAATCACTGGATGACGAGCCCGGCCTGATGAGCCAGTTCGCAGACAGTTTTCATGGCAGCATGAAATTCTGGACTGGCTACGCCTTCGTCATGACATTCGTTGTTTTCGGATTGGCGATCTACTGCGTCTATCAACTCTGGTACGCGGACACGACACGCGACTTCGCGATTTGGGGCCTGGGCGCCTGGTTTTGCCTGAATGGCGTCGGCCTGCTCAAAATGTGGATGTTCATGCGCATGAACCATCTCGCGACATTGCGCGAAATCAAACGTCTCGAACTCCAAATCGTCCGGCAGGGAGCGGCCTGACGGCCGCCCCAGACCCGGCTAGCTGGCCAGATTGCGCAACACATAGTGCAAAATCCCGCCATGGCGGAAATATTCCAGCTCGTTTTCGGTGTCGATCCGGGCCATGGCCCGCGCCGTCGCCGTGCGGCCATCGGGATATGTGATGGTGACATCCAGAACCTGCCGCGGGGTCAGGGTTTCAATCCCGGAAACCGAGACATGCTCATCGCCGGTCAAGCCCAATGTCTCGCGGGTTGCGCCGTCCTCAAACTGCAGCGGCAGAACGCCCATGCCGATCAAATTGGAGCGGTGAATGCGCTCAAAGCTTTCGGTAATCACCGCACGGACACCCAGCAAACGCGTACCCTTCGCGGCCCAATCGCGCGATGAACCGGTGCCATATTCCTTGCCACCAATGACAACGAGCGACTCACCATCAGCCTGATAAGCCATTGACGCGTCATAAATCGATTGGGTTTCGCCAGACGGGAATTTCCGGGTGAAGCCCCCTTCGACGCCATCGAGCATCTGGTTCTTGATACGAATATTGGCAAACGTGCCGCGCATCATGACTTGATGATTGCCGCGCCGCGAGCCGTAGGAGTTGAACTCGCGCGGCGGCACCTGATGATCCTGAAGATAGGCGCCGGCCGGACTGTCGGCCTTGATCGCGCCAGCAGGCGAGATGTGATCGGTCGTAATGGAATCTCCGAACAGGCCGAGAATTCGCGCCGAATTGATATCGCCGGGCGCATCCGGTGTCATCGACATACCGTCGAAATAGGGTGGGTTCTGGACATAGGTTGAGGTCGAATCCCAGCTATAGGTCAGACCGCCTTCGACCTCGATCCCGGCCCACATCTCATCGCCCTTGAAAACATCCGCATAGCGTTTGGCAAACATGTCAGGCGTCACGGCGGAGCGCACAGCGTCTGCGATGTCGGCATTGGAGGGCCAGATTTCCTTGAGGAAGACCGGCTCATTTTCCTCATCAAAGCCGATGGGCTCATTGTAGAGATCGACATTCATTGACCCGGCGAGCGCATAAGCAACAACCAGTGGCGGTGAGGCAAGGTAATTGGCTTTCACGTCCTGACTGATCCGGCCTTCAAAATTGCGGTTCCCGGACAGCACCGATGTCGCGACCAGATCACCATCCTTGATGGCTTTGGAAACCGGCGCAGGCAGGGGTCCCGAATTACCGATACACGTGGTGCAACCATAACCCACAAGGTTGAATCCGAGTGCGTCGAGATCGTCCTGCAATCCGGCTTTCGCCAGATAATCGGTCACAACCTGGGAACCCGGTGCGAGTGAGGTTTTGACCCAGGGTTTGACCTTCAGGCCGCGCTTCAGCGCATTGCGGGCGAGCAAGCCAGCGCCCAGCATCACATCCGGGTTTGACGTGTTGGTGCACGAGGTGATCGCCGCAATCACGACATCGCCATGGCCGATGGAGTATTCGGTTCCTTCAACCTTCACCCGCTTGTGGGCGACGGCCATCTTGTCAAATTCATTGGCCAGCGACAGGGCAAAGGCGTCGGAGGCTTCGGTCAGCGGCACGCGATCCTGTGGGCGTTTGGGCCCGGCCAGCGACGGGACCACATCGGCCATGTCGAGTTCCAGAATGTCGGTGAACACCGGATCACCCTCATAATCCGGACGATAGAGGCCCTGCGCCTTGGCATAGGCTTCGACCAGCTTGATACGCTTGGTGTCGCGGCCGGTTGCAGTGAGATAGTCCAGCGTTTCGGCGTCGGTCGGGAAGAAGCCGCACGTCGCGCCATATTCAGGTGCCATATTGGCAATGGTCGCTTCATCGGCGAGCGAGAGATGATCGAGCCCGTCGCCAAAGAATTCAACGAATTTCCCAACCACACCGCGTGCGCGCAACATTTCAACAACGGTCAGAACCAGATCGGTCGCGGTTGCGCCCTCCGGCATTTTCCCTGTCAATTTGAACCCGATGACTTCGGGGATCAGCATGGACACCGGTTGGCCGAGCATGGCGGCTTCGGCTTCAATACCGCCAACACCCCAACCCAATACCGACAATCCATTGACCATGGTGGTGTGGCTGTCCGTGCCGACCAGTGTGTCGGGATAGGCG
>CAXBKM010000012.1:0-14812 GCA_963976265.1 uncultured Maricaulaceae bacterium | reverse complement strand
TCAGGGCGAAGGCAAAGCATTGCACGCCTGTCCCGTCGATATTCCAGCGAATGTAATCGCGCGTTGCCTCCGGTGATTCCAGCGGTCCGCGCGACCAGTAACGCATATTCACCTCATCACTCAGGGCAATGTGAAGGCTGGGCGCATCGTCCAGCACCATGGGTCGCAGAATCAGACGCCCGGTTTCGTAAACGGGCACCGGATCGCCCACAGCCCGCTCATCGAGCGCGTCATCAGTGATCGACATGACCACCTCGTCAAAACGCTCTTCGATACAGGCCTGCATGGTCTTGAAGCAGTCCTTTTGAAAAAAGTCATGATCGGCAAAACAGGATTGGCGGGATTCCTCGCTGGGCCAGCGCGCATAGGACCAGAACAACCCGTCCTCACCTTCATGCAGGCGCGCGCCGTAGGACGCGCATTGTTTGTGGATGAGTTTTGTACCCTCCAGCCACGCGGCACGAAATTCATCTTCGCGGCCCGGCTTCAGGCGCCAGTGATAAAGGATGGCCGTGGTCATCTACACCTCGTCCGATGGCTCCAGCTTGCGTCTTTCACTCGCCCGAATTTTCTTGGATTCTGAGCGCAATTGCCCGCAGGCGGCAAAGATGTCGCGTCCGCGCGGCGTACGGATCGGCGAGGCATACCCCGCCCGGTTCACCACATCGGCAAAGGCCTCAATCGTGTCCCAGTCGGAACATTCATAGGGGCTGTCCGGCCAGGGATTGAAGGGGATGAGGTTGATCTTGGCCGGGACGCCCTTGAGCAATTTGACCAGCGCGCGCGCCTCGGGAAGGCTGTCATTGACGCCTTTGAGCATGACATATTCGAAAGTCGCCCGGCGCGCATTGTTCAGGCCGGGATAGGCGCGGATCGCATCCATCAGTTCGGCGAGCGGATATTTCTTGTTCAGCGGCACCAGCTCATTGCGCAAATCATCATGGGTCGCGTGCAGTGAAATCGCCAGCATGGCCGATGTACGCTCACCCAATTCACGGATTTTCGGCACCACGCCGGACGTCGACACCGTGATGCGGCGGCGCCCGATGGAAATACCCTCGCCATCTGAAATCGTGTCGATGGCATCGCTGACCGCATCGAGATTATAAAGCGGCTCGCCCATGCCCATAAAGACAATATTGGTCAGCTTGCGATTGTCCTGCTGGGTCGGCCATTCGCCCAGATCGTCGCGGGCGATCATCACCTGCGCGACAATCTCCTGAGCCGTCAGATTGCGGACCAGTGCCTGAGTGCCGGTATGGCAGAATGTGCAGTTGAGCGTGCATCCGACCTGGCTGGAGACGCAAAGCGCGCCTGACTTTCCAACGTCGGGAATAAACACGGTTTCGCATTCCACGCCCGGCGCCAGGCGGATCAGATATTTGCGCGTGCCATCCACAGAGACCAGGCGCTCGACGATTTCCGGGCGTTCCAGCGTGAAATGCTGTTTCAGGCCCGCGCGCAAATCCTTGGAGACATTGGTCATCGCCTCGATATCGGTCACGCCGGTGAAATGCGCCCAGCGCGAGATCTGTTCGGCACGCATTTTCGCCTTGCGATCCTCGACGAGGCCCGACCCGATCAGCGCCTCGCGCAGGCGTTGACGATCCATTCCGGCCAGCGATTGCAGGGGGGCGGGGGGCCGATTGGCGGCATCGATATCAAGGGTCACGCTCATGGGAGCGCTGACATAATGCAAAAACTTGGCTCTTGCGAGGGGCTAATGGTTCTCACGCGCGTTTTGAGCGCATAACCTGACGAACATGAAACTCACACTCTACCCCATGACGACCGACGAGCCGCCTGTTCGGCCCGCTGAATCCAAACGCGACTGGATGGATAATGCGCGCGAGGCCTTCCCCTATCGCTGCCTGCCACTGGCGGTCGCGAACCAGCATGGCTGGGAGGTGTTCACACCGGTCGACTTTGAAGCGGAATGGGATGGTGGCCAGCTCCCGGAACATGTGAAAATCATCTCGCCAACCCCCTTGCGGGACGGTTTGCCGGGCGGCCCGCTGTCAAATTTTGGCGAAGGTGTTCTGACCTTTGAGATGAGCTTCATGCTGCGCACACCGCCCGGCTGGAATATTTTTCTGACCGGGCCGATGAATGGCATCAAGGACGGGATCGCGCCCCTGACCGGCGTGATCGAAACCGACTGGTCGCCCTATACCTTCACGATGAATTGGCGTTTTACACGGCCCGGACGCGTCGCCTTCAAGGCCGGCGAAACCATTGCCAGCTTCTTCCCGGTTCGCCGGGACGTATTTGAACGCTTCGATCCGCAAATCGAAACCATCCACAACGACAAAAAGACCTATGACCAATTCATGTTGTGGCGCGAACAACGGATCGATTTTGCAAACCGGCTCCTGCAGTTTGAAAAAACTGCCGTCGAAGAAAAATGGCAAAAAACCTATTATCGCGGCTTGAAGCCAGACGGTTCAAAAGGCCCGATTGATCACAAGATCAAATTGCGCGTCAAACCCTTTAAAGGGCGCATTTAGGCGTTTAGCAAAGCGCCTCGACGCGTTGCAGGGCCGCCGTAATTCCGCTCAGGGAAAATTCATACGCCGTGGCCGTGCCGCGTTGTGAGGTGGCCTCTATCCGCATCACCGAACCGCGCCGCATTGCGCGGACCAGCTGAACTTCGTCTTCTGTGTCTTCGATAAAGGCGTCATTATCGGCAACAAACATGGAGAACCGGTCCGACCCGACACGCACGCGCGGCGGGCTGTCTGGCCGAAGCGCATACCCGCCTGCGAAGCGCGGCTGTTCTTCGGCTGCACCGGATGCCCAACTGGAGACGATAAAAAAGATTTCACCGTGATCGACGCTGCTCGGGGCAGAATCGATTGGCTGTGACAGCGCGTAGCAGACCAGGCCGCGATTGCTTTCAATCGTGAAGACATGCCAGTCACTGTAACTGCCGCGCGATGTCGGGGCTTGCGCCAGGGCGGAGGGCATGGTCAGAGCGAAAAGAGCGATCAGGCTGGCAAGGCGTTTCATGGAGACGGTCTCGTTGGCAATTTCGTAAAGTCAGAGTCTTTTTGGAAGCGGTTTTCACGGCAGTTTCAAGGCAAGATACTGAAGGAAGTCTTGAAACCTGCCAAAGAACTGCGCTTGATCGGCTCAAACGTATGAACATTTGCGCTATCTAGCGTGTCGTCACTGCTCGGAGCCTGTTAAACGACGCCCAATGTCCAATTCGCCCCAATCTCCTGATCGCGATATGCTGAACGCTTGGGTGAGCGCGTGCGCCAACAAGGATCGTGACGCGTTTTCAAACCTGTTTGAATATTATGCTCCGCGCATCAAGGCCTATTTGCGCCGGCTCGCCTCCGACGACGCGACCGCCGAGGAATTGACGCAGGACGTGATGCTGACAATCTGGCGCAAGGCGGCGCAGTTTGACCCGAGTCATGCATCGGCCTCGACCTGGATATTTCGTATCGCACGCAATCGCCGCATTGATCTGGCCCGGCGCACCAACAAACCTGACCTTGATCCGAACGAGCCCATGCTCATCCCGGAGGCCGAAACCGCGCCCGATGATGCGGCACAGGCCGGTGAGCGCGAAATCCGCGTTCGCGAAGCGCTTAAAACCCTGCCGGCCGAACAAATTCGCCTGCTGCAACTCGCCTTTTTCGACGGGCTGTCGCACTCGGAAATCGCCGAACAGGAAAATTTGCCGCTGGGAACGGTCAAATCCCGCCTGCGGCTGGCCTTTGACAAATTGCGGGGCGGCCTAAGTCGTGATGATTTATGACAGACTGTCACTTGACCTGTACGTCAACCGCGCCATTTGGTCTGGCTGAACCGTGTTGGATAGAACAAAAATGTTGACACCCATCCACGAAGAACTGGTCGAAGGTCTGGCAGCGGCAACGCTGAGCGCGCCGATGCGCCTGCTCGCCCAGACCTATGCCGATACCAATGACGCAGCCCGGACCGCCTTGCTTGATCTCGATATCATGGGTGGTGACATGCTCGAATCCTGCGCGCCATCCATCATGTCCGATACCGCGCTTGAAACGGCTTTGGCTCTGATCGAATCGCTGGAGAACGACGCGGGAGAGGCCAAGGGTTTGGGCGGAACCGCGCCGCGAAAAGCTGCCCTGCAAGCCGATCAGATGTTTTCCGATTTGATGGCTCTGCCTGCAACATTGCGTGATCAGGCGCTGGAATCGGGTGCCGACTGGCGCTTTGCTGCGCCCGGCGTGCGCCGCATGACGTTGCTGACGGACGAAACCTCAACGGCTGAATTGCTGCGTATTGAACCAGGCCATGGCTCGCCGTCCCATACCCATGAAGGCCGCGAAACAACCCTCGTGCTTAGCGGGGCCTTTCATGACGGTCATACGCGCTATGGCAAGGGTGATGTCTGCGATGCCGGACCGGACATAACCCACCGGCCCATCGCGGAAGCTGGCGAGGTTTGCTATGCGCTTGCCGTAACGCAAGGTGGGCTGAAATTTAAAGGTCCGCTGGGTCTCGCGCAGCGCCTGATGGGCGGCTAGCGCTGGCGGATACGCGGCGTTTCCCAGCGTTCGATAGCGGCAAGATCCGGCCCGCCGGGCATGACCGGACGTTCCGGATATCCACCCAGACAGATCGTGCGATCATACAGGGTCAGCGCCGCAGCGACCGAGACATTGACGCAAAACTTGGTCGGAATGCGCACAACATGCTCGCAACGTTCCAGCATTTGCGGCGTCAGCGATCCTTTTTCCCGGCCCAGCACATAGGCGGCGGCACGGGGATGGCGAAAACTCGGTAAGTCGACCGCATCATCAGTCAGCTCGATTCCAACCAGCGTGCAGGCCTTGGGCAAAACCATATCGCTCAAGCCAGACCAGTCATAATAGGGCACATGTTCCAGTGAGCGCGCCGTATCCGAACGGAAAATGTCCTTCGCATCGTGATGCGCATCGACCGTAAAGGCAAAGCTGGCCCCGAAGGCATGCGCCGTGCGCAGGATCGCGCCCAGATTCATCGGCTTGGAAATCCCTTCCACGCCGACACCGAAATAACCCCGCGCCGCCTTGATGGGGCGCGTCACGGTTTCTGTGTACCCGCTTCGATACGCCCATCGGTAAAGACTGCGGCGTATTTCATGCCTTGTGAATTATACGGGAAGGCGATGCGCCCATCCGCGCCCACGGCAATGATGCCGCCATCGCCGCCCAGTCGCTTGACGTCTCTCAATGCGTAGCAGGCGGCCTCTTCGGGGCTCTCATGCAAATAACGAATGCGCGCCGCAACCGTGCCCGCCGCCAGTGAGCGCATGAAATATTCGCCCTGGCCGGTACAGGACACGGCAACATGGGTATCGGCCCAAGTGCCCGCGCCGATGATCGGGCAATCGCCAACCCGGCCCGGTGTCTTTTTCAGCGTCCCGCCCGTGGAGGTCGCAGCAGCCAGCCGCCCTTCAGAATCCAGCGCCACACAGCCCACCGTCCCCGTCGCAATCGCGCGCCCGTCGGGCACAGCGGCGGGCTTGTAGTATTTGTCGGGATCGGCAACGGCCTTCAGGCCGTGTTTTTTGGCCAGGCGTGCCGCGCCTTCCGCGGCGAGCATGACGTGCGGTGTTTCATCCATCACCATGCGCGCAGCATCTATTGGTGAGAGAAACCCTTCCAGCGCCGCAACAGAGCCCGCACGGCGTGTCGGTCCATCCATCAGCGCGGCGTCGAGCTCGTAACGACCTTCGACATTGGGCGAAGAGCCCTTGCCCGCCACATAAAGACCGGAGGCTTCAAGGGCTCTGGTGATATCAACGACAACATCGACGGCAGCAGCGCCGTCATGGAGCAGCATTCGACCGCGCTCGGCGAGTGACCGCATATGGTCAATCTCCCGATCATAACTGCGCTTGGCGAGGACGCCGGCACCGCCATGCAGAACAAGGGCTGTCGGGGATGATGTCATAACTGGGTCTCGCCTTGTCGACGCGAATAAATTTTTCCGCGCCGTCTCTAACACTTTCGGGCCCGTGCTAGAAGCGGTGTTTACGCAGAGCCGTTTCCTTTTTTTCGCAGGCGGGCTATCTCGCGGGTAGAATTTCGCGAACCACACATTTTACGGAGTGAAGACGACATGAAACTGGATGGATCAATTGGCGCCATTGTGACCGGCGGCGCTTCGGGCCTCGGTGAAGGCACAGCACGGCGCCTGGCCGCCGATGGTGCGAAAGTCGCCCTGTTCGACCTCAATGCCGAGCGCGGCGAAAAGGTCGCCAAAGAGCTTGGCGGCGTTTTCTGTCCAGTTAATGTTGCCGACGCGGCCAGTGTTGAGGCCGGGTTTGAAAAAGCCCGCGCCGCGCACGGCCAGGAACGCATCATGGTCAATTGCGCCGGGATCGGCTGGGCCGAGAAAACCGCGCGCCGGTCGTCAAAGGGCGACATTGTTCGTCATCAGCTCGACAAGTTTGCCCTGGTTGTGAACATCAACCTCATCGGTTCGTTCAATTGCGCGGCCATCGCTGCAGAGGGCATGCTGCACGCTGATCCGATGGATGGCGGCGAGCGCGGCGTCATCGTCAACACTGCGTCAGTCGCGGCGCAGGATGGCCAAATCGGTCAGGTTGCCTATTCCGCCTCCAAGGGCGGGATTTACGGCATGACCCTGCCCATGGCGCGCGATCTGGCGCGTGAAGGCGTTCGGGTCAACACCATCCTGCCGGGCTTCTTTGAAACGCCAATCTATGAGCAGATGCCGCCGGAAGTGAAAACCAATCTGGCCAGCCATCTGCAATTCCCGCAGCGCTTTGGCACGCCGGAAGAGTATGCCGACCTGGTCGCCTTCATGGTGACCAATGGCTATATCAATGCTGAATGCGTTCGCCTCGATGCCGGCGCCCGCATGCCACCGAAATAATCCGACGGACTACTCCGGCGAACGCCGGGTCCCCGATATCAATAGCGCCATCCCTTTTTGCGAGGGATGGCGTCTTTTTTGGCGCGACACACCGTCGCAGCAACTGATAATCATTCTTAACTGGGATGGACGCGCCGCCGCGTTTCCGGTAAATGCGGATCATTCGCAAGTTTATCGGGGTTCAGTTTCATCATGCGTTCCTTCCTGCTTTCCGGCGCGGCACTCGCTGCGCTCAGTGCACCCGCCTTTTCGCTTCAGGCCGTCGACAGCGATGAACCACCCCGCACCCGTGAAGATGTAATTGTCGTCATCGGCCTGTCGGGCGATCCGACCAATGTGCCAGGCTCTGCGGAAGTTCTGACGGCCGCCGATATGGATGTGCAGGATTATACCGACATCACCCGCGCCCTGCGTGCCGTACCAGGCGTCAATATCCAGGAAGAAGACGGCTATGGTTTGCGCCCGAATATCGGCCTGCGCGGAACCGGCGTGGATCGCTCGGCCAATATCACCCTGATGGAAGATGGCATTTTGATCGCGCCCGCCCCCTATTCAGCGCCGTCGGCCTATTACTTCCCGCACACCGGACGCATGGCCGGGATTGAGATCATCAAGGGCGCAGCCGGGGTTCGCTATGGCCCGCGCACACAGGGCGGTTCGGTCAACCTTCTGTCCACGCCGGTCCCGAATGAATTGGGCGGCATGGTCGATCTCTGGGTTGGCGATGAAAATACGCGCCGCGCGCACGGCGTTATCGGCGGGATGCATGATGTCAGTGAGACCGTAAGATTTGGCGGCATGATCGAGGCCTTCACCAACAGCGTGGACGGCTTCAAGGATATCGACGGCCCAACCTCTGGCGACAGCGGATTCGAGATTGAAGATTATGTCGGCAAGCTGCGCCTGGAAATTGATGGCGGCGCTGTCGATCACAGCTTTGAACTGCGCGCGCAATATTCTGACGAATTATCGAATGAAACCTATTTGGGCCTGACCGAGGCCGATTTTGCGGCCAGCCCGTTCCGACGCTATGCGGGCAGCGCGCTTGACCAGATGGACGCCGAACACTCGCTCTGGTCGCTGTCCTACAATGCCCGTTTTTCAGGGGGAACGCGGCTGGCGCTTGTCGGCTATCGCACGGATTTTGCCCGTGACTGGTTCAAGCTCGACAAAATTGATCCCGATGGCGCGGGCCCGTTGGGCTCGGTCAGTATTTCATCCCTGCTCGATAATCCGACGGCCAATCCGCTCGCCTTTCAGGTCGTCGAAGGCGCACCGGGCTTCGTCTCAGCCGATGATGCGGCCTATATCAAGCACAATAACCGCACCTATTATGCGCAAGGCCTTCAGGGTGAATTGTCCGGTGAGATGCAATTTGGCGGCGCCGACCATGTCTGGCGGATCGGCGGCCGTGTGCACGATGACGAAATGGACCGCTTCCAGTGGGTCGACCAATTCCGCATGGACAATGGCACTCTGGTTCAGACCACAGCCGGATTGCCCGGCACCGATTCCAACCGGATTGATTCGGCAGACGCCATCGCCCTTTATGTTCAGGACGAAATCACATTTGGCAGCTGGACGCTGGTCCCCGGCATACGGTTCGAACAGATCGATCTGAGACGCGAGGATTGGGGCAAGGCCGATCCGGGCCGGACCGCAGCGCCCACCGTGCGCGAGAACAGCGTTGACGCCGTCATTCCAGGCTTTGGCATTCGCTATGATGTGAATGCCAATCTGGCCCTGTTTGGCGGGGTGCATCGCGGCTTTGCACCACCCGCGCCGGGGTCAACCACGCAGGAGCCCGAAGACGCTGTGAATTGGGAATTCGGAGCACGATATGTCAATGGATTCTGGTCGATTGAAGGGGTCGGCTTCTTCAACGCCTATTCCAACCTGCTGGGGGCCTGCACCAATTCGACCGGCGGCGGCTGTACAATCGGCGCCCAGTTTGATGGCGGCGAGGTCGATGTCACCGGGCTGGAATTTGCCGTCGAAGCGGATCTCGGCGAGCCCTTGAATACCGATTTTTCCATTCCACTTCGTCTCGCCTGGACTCACACACAAACCGAATTTCAGACGGCGTTCAATTCCGCCTATGATCCCTGGGGCAATGTCCAGGTGGGCGACGCCCTGCCCTATATCCCGGAAAACCAGCTCTATGCAGCCATCGGCCTTGAAGGCGAGCGTTTTGGCGGACAATTGGCCTTGAGCTGGGTTGGCGAAACTCGCGCCACGGCCGGGCAGGGCAATATCGCCGCCACTGATCTGATTGAAAGCCACGCCGTGTCCGATCTGTCGGCCTGGTATGGCATTACAGATCAGGTGCGCGCGCGCGTTTCGGTCCGCAATCTGACCGATGAAGTCTATGCCGTCGCACGCCGCCCGGCCGGTCTTCGTCCCGGGGCACCGCGCGCAGTCCTGTTTGGCATTTCGGCTGAATTTTAACCTGTTTCCGGCCGGATGATGTCCGGTCCGAGATTGGTCAAAACTTCGCGGGCTTCAAACGCCGCCTTGTCATCAGGCGCAGGGCCACGACCCAGAATGATTTCGGCAGACGCTTCATAGCGCGTGGCTTCGCGATAATGGCGGTCATTCCAGAACGGGTCGTGCCAGCCATGCCAGCCATAGGCCGGGTGGAAATAGCGGTAATGGACAAAAAAGCCGCGTGCGCGCCAGGGCCCTGAATAATCCGGTCCTGTGCCATAGCTGCGCGTCTCTTCGTCGGTGGCGCGCTCCACCACCCAAAAATGGTCATAGCCACGTTCAACCGTCATCTCGGCAGCACGGTAGAGCAAATAGGTTTCCACCGTATCGCGATCCGTGAGCGAATTTCCCGAGAAGGATATCCGGAAGCGGTCTCTTTCGATCTGGCTTTCTTCAAGCCCGTATCCACCAGGGCGCTGCGCCTGTTGATAAGGCGTCGGTGTGGCACAGGCGACAACGGCCAGCGTCGTCGCAATGGCTAAAACATGTCGTAACATCATCGGGCGGCTCCCATCAGCTTGGCCCTCGCCTGACACAGCATGCCGCAAATCGCGGTCTGGTGCCAGATGTCGCAGTAAATTCATTGCCCATATCGGTTTCGCGACGCCATTATACTTTCAGACCCACCTATCCAAAGGAGACCATCGTGTCCAAAACCCTCTTTGCCGGCCTGCTGTTATCCGGCCTGATCGGCACATCGGCATTTGCTGTTACACCTCAGGAAACGCTGGCTGACGCCTGCGTCGATGCCGGAAATGACCGCACCAATTGCGAATGCGCCGCCGATGCCATCGTCGATGAACTGAACGAGGATGAAACCGACTTCATGCTGGCAACGCTGGACGCCGACACCAGCGACCCCAATGCCGTTATGGCATTGGCGGTCGAGCACGACATGACAATCGAAGCCATGATGGCCATGGGTCAGAAGATGAACGCCCTTGCGCCCGTTGTCAGCGAACAGTGCGGCATTGATGATCTGAACTGAAACCTAGTCGAGATCAATTTCCAGAACGGTCAGCGGGTCCGGCGTCTGCGTGGGTCCGCTGCCGTCTTCGGGATAATAGGGCCAGGGCGAATTGGCGACCAGGAAGACGCGGCCGTCCACGACCGACAGCAGGGTCGGTTCGCCAAAGTCTGAATGGCCGCGCAGCAGCGGTTCTGTACCCGCCACGCTGCGACCATCCTCGCTCAAATCAATGGCAAAAACCTGATTGGGATTCATGCCATTTCGAACAGCGATCAGTCGGCCATCACGGGTATGTCCCAGGCCATCAATTCCGATCAGGCTTTCATCGCCGCCGCGCACCATGGTTGCGGACCCATCCTCAAGATCAATCCGCCACAGCCCCAGCGCATAGTCGGCCGCATAGAGCGCGCCATGCGAGAGGGCGATGCCCTGCAAGCCGGAAAAACGATTATCGTCACTGACCAGGGCCAGACTGCCCGTCAGGCTGGAGAGCCGGTAAATTCGATTGGTGTTGGAATCGGAGACGTAAACAATACCATCACGTGCCACGACATCGGCAAAACGCTCTGCCCCGCCAGCCTCGTAGCGCCGATAAACCTCGCCATTGGCCAGATCAAATGCGACCAGCGCTGTTGTTTCGGCCTCTTCCTCAGACAAGCCGGTCTGCGGCAGAGCGCCCGTTGTCGCCCAGAGCACGCGGTTGACGCCGTCGACTGTCATGCCGAAGACAGATTGGAGGCCATCCTCGCGATCCGCAAATACGGTCGATGCTGACCGGTCAAAGGGCTCGACCAGATGGATGGAACGGCCCGAAACATCTGAGAGGAAAATCCGGTCGGTCTCGATATCGACCGCGATGCCCTCGATCAGGGTTCCGCCCAGATCGACGCGGGCTGCGCGTTCCGCATAGCCAATTTCGCCAGAATTGAGGGCGAGCAAAGCGTCGAGTTCGGCATAGCGGTCCGGTTGCATCTCGCGCAGTGACGCATCCGCATCGCCGAGGCGCGCCAAGTCGAAAGCGAGCCCAGCCGCCGCATAGCGCTCCAGCGCATCGAACAGCAGATCGGTATCGCTGGTTGTCAGGCCAATTTGAGCCAGACCCAACAGATAGGCCGGATGCGCCGGTTTGAGAGCCAGCGCGCCCTCCATGGCACGGCGTGCCGCCTCAACATCGCCAGCCCCCAGCGCGCGGCGCGATTCCGCTGCCAGCGCGATTGCCGTATCTTGCAATGACAGGCCGTCGCCTGCAGCCTCGTCCTGCGCCAGCAAGGGCGACGACAAGAGAGCGACGGCACAAACGGCCGTTACGAGATGATTGAAACGCATAAAGATCCCCAAACAATTCAATTTCGCGCAGTTTGGCGATTCGAGCTCCAAAAATCACCTGACGTTTTCGTTAAGTCTCAGTCGTTCTTCCCGAGGCGCTTTTTGCGATCCGCCATCAGGCGCAGGCGCAATCCGCTCAGGCGGATAAAGCCTTCTGCGTCTTTTTGATCGTAAACTTCGTCTTCTTCAAAGGTGACATGCTCCAATGAGTAGAGCGTCTCTGTCGACGACCGCCCCACCACATTGACTGAGCCCTTATAGAGTTTGAGCCGCACGTCCCCGGAGACATGGCGCTGGCTCTCATCGATCGCGGCTTGCAACATTTCGCGTTCGGGTGAAAACCAGAAACCTTCGTAAAGCAGGCGCGCATAGCGCGGCATCAGCTCGTCTTTGAGATGCATGGCCCCGCGATCCAGCGTGATCTGCTCGATGCCGCGATGGGCCATCATCAAGATCGTACCGCCGGGCGTTTCGTAAATGCCGCGCGATTTCATGCCGACAAAACGGTTTTCCACCAGATCGAGACGGCCAATGCCGTGCTTGCGGCCCATCTCGTTGAGACGTGTCAGCAGGGTTGCCGGCGACAGGACATCGCCATTGATCGAGACCGCATCACCGCGTTCAAAACCGATGACAACATATTCCGCGCGATCGGGCGCATCTTCCGGCGCGATTGTGCGCTGATAGACGAAATCCTCGGCCTCCTGCGCCGGATCTTCCAGCGCCTTGCCTTCTGACGAGGTATGCCAGAGATTGGCGTCGACGCTGAACGGGGCTTCGCCGCGCTTGTCGGTCGGCACGGATATGCCGTGCTGTTCAGCATAGGCGATCAGTTTCTCACGCGAATTGAGGTCCCATTCGCGCCAGGGTGCAATCACTGTCAGTGACGGGTCAAGCGCGGCAAACGCCAGTTCGAAACGGACCTGGTCATTGCCCTTGCCAGTGGCCCCGTGCGCGACAGCATCCGCGCCGGTTTCGTGGGCAATCTCGACAAGGCGTTTGGAAATCAGGGGCCGCGCTATGGACGTGCCGAGCAGATAGAGGCCCTCATAAACAGCATTGGCGCGCACCATGGGGAAGACATAGTCGCGGACAAATTCCTCGCGTACATCCTCGATGAATATCTCTTTCACGCCAGAGGCCTTGGCTTTGGCGCGAGCCGGTTCGATTTCCTCGCCTTGGCCGAGATCGGCGGTAAAGGTGACAACCTCTGCGCCATAGGTGTCTTGCAACCATTTGACGATGACCGATGTATCAAGCCCACCTGAATAGGCGAGCACGATTTTTTTTACGTCATTTGATGTTTGCGCCATATCCGCCTCCAGCTCGGGTCCTCCAGCGGGTTAAGCCCTGCCGGGGCGCGGCGCAAGGCCTGTCAGGCGTCGTCCGGATTCAGCGTCTCGCGGGCGGGATCATTCTTCCAGACAATAAAGGAATAGCCGGTCAGAATGATCGTCACACCAATCAGGCTTCCAAAAGCCAGAATGGAGCTTAACGGGATCGGTCCGAACGCCGCCAGAGCAAGCGCGATGACGCCAAAGACGGCGAACGAACGACCGGCCCAGCGATGGGTCTTGTCCCAGGACAGGTCCGAGGACAGCGTCCATGGCGTGCGAAAACCGACAAAGAAGTTCGGGCGGGCCTTGCCCAGCACGAGGCCAAGCACCAACATGATCAGGCCCACAAAGGCTGTCACACCGCGTGCCATGACGGCCGCGTCCGGCTCGCCGCCTATCGCGGTCCAGGTGATGAAACCCTGACTTACGGCAATCGCCACTGCCACGATAACCCAGCCCACCAGAAATACTGGCCGCGAGCGCCGTATATTTTTCCCACGCGGATCAATCATGGGTGCCAGCGACAATAAGAAAGCCAGGCCGATTAGGAGGGCCGGCATCATAAAAAACGCTTCCATTCGTGACCCGTAGCGGCCGGGCTCACCGGATAGGCCGTACTGCATCACAATTTGTGCGCCTGGCTCGGTATGGGTCCAGCCATACCAGGAAAAGGCGCAGGCAATGGCCAGTGCGACCAGGGTGATAAGCAATCCAATACGGATCATGATTGAGACTCCTCTTTGCGTGTATCGTCAGACTCCGCTCCAACGAGGCCCATCAGCAGGGCAAGCGCTTCTTCCGCTGCCCCAACATTGAGCCTGTAGCGAATGGTCGTGCCGTGTCGCTCCGCCAGAATCAGCCCGGCCTCTTTGAGCGACACGAAATGGCCGGACATGGTGGGCTTGGAGACCGGGAAACGATCAGCCAAATCACCGGCGCTCAAGGGCCCGTCGCGCAGATCCTTGAGGATTTGCCGCCGAACGGGGTGCGCCAGCGCTTTGAAAATATCGGCCATGGGCTGGACATTGATGCAAACGCTATTTAGCGTCAAGACTAATTAGTGAAACAACGAAATGGATATGCTTATGTGCCGGACAATTATGACCCTGATATCCACCCTGTTGCTCGCCGCGACGGCACACGCCCAAGGCGTGGACGATGCCCGTTTCCATGGCATTTGGAATGGGGTGCTGCAAACCGGTGGCCCCAGTCTTCGCCTCGAATTACGGGTCGATACCGATGCCGTCACCCTTGTCAGTGTGGACCAGGGCGGCGCGCAAATTCCGGCGGTGTCGGCGTCTGTCGACGCAGACACTTTGATCGCGTCCTTTCCCTCGGCCAGTGCCAGAATTAGTCTTCAACTGACAAATGCTGACATGCTTGAAGGATCTTTTACACAAGGCGGTGGGACGCTTTCCCTAAACATGGCGCGCGGCGCAACACCGGATGAAGTCGAGGTCGAAATCATCGGCTCCGACGAGGAATTTGTCGTGCAAACGCCCATTGTAAGGCTGGCGGGGTCCGTGCGCCGCCCCGATGGCGACGGGCCGTTTCCGGCGATCCTGCTCCTGAACGGTTCAGGATCACAAGACCGTAATGCGACAGTTATGGGCCAGCCCGTCTTTGGCGTTTTGGCCGACGCGCTGGCGGCGCGCGGCATCGCCTCTCTGCGCCTGGATGATCGCGGACTGGGTGGCTCGCAAATGGTGCCACCGACCTCGCCGCTCGATCTGGCAGACGATGCGGCCCACGCCCTTGCCGCCCTGCGCGACGCGGATCAGGTCAACGCATCTTGCGTCGCCATTCTGGGCCA
>CAXBKM010000011.1:0-14980 GCA_963976265.1 uncultured Maricaulaceae bacterium | reverse complement strand
GGCGCGTATTGTTGATGTCCCGCATGGCTTCCAGTTGCGCAAGGGCGGTCTCGATCCGTTCATCAGACAGGAGAGCGGCAATCGCGCTACCGCGGTCAGCCATTTGTGATGGGGCAGGGGTTTCCTGTGCCCATGCCGGCGACGCAATGCTCAGACTGAATGCGGCGAAAACTGTAAAGGTGAGGCGGGTAAGCATTTAAATAAACTCCAGAAAAAACAATGAAAAATCGTGCGCCTGGCTCAATCAATGACCGTTTGCAGGGTCATTGTGCAGGCAGGTTTTGAAGGAAAAACCGGATCTGGTTCTCGCCCATTACGGCGCGAATATCATCCTCGCTCATGCCCGCTTCCAGCAAGGCTTGCGTAAGTATGGCAAGTTCGGATGCATCAAATGTTGTGGTGATCGTACCGTCATAATCGGAACCCAAAGCCACCGCCTCGACACCCAATACACCAACGGCATGCATGATCGCTCTTGCGATTCCGGCCGGGCTGTCATCGCAGGTTACGTCCGCCCAAAAACCTATACCGATCAGGCCGCCGCGCGCGGCGATCTCAATGAGCAGATCGTCAGAAATATTGCGCGGGGTTTCGCACAAGGACCGAATGCCGGTGTGCGACACGACCAGCGGCGCATCGGTCAGGTCCAGGACTTCACGGACAACCGCCTGCGAAGAGTGCGCCACATCAATGATCATGCCTTGATCAAGAATAGCGGCGACGGCTTCGCGGCCAAATTCTGTGAGCCCGGCATTCGAAATGCCGTGCAGGGATCCGCCCAGTTCATTATCAAAGAAGTGCTGGAGGCCGATCAGACGATAACCCTCATCATAGAGTCCCTGAATATTGGCGACTTCGCCTTCGAAGGGATGGCCGCCCTCGGTTGCCAGAATTCCCACGAGCATGTCGCGATTGGTTGCGTGCGCGACGAGCGCATTACGCAAATCTGCCGCTGTGCGCGCGACAATAAAATCGCCGCCCGAGGCGTCGGCTGCGCGATGCAGGCGGCGCGCATGATAACGCGATCGTGCAAAAAGCGATCCCCACGTATCGAGTGGCCAGAGCTGGGCGATGGCGAGCAGCGTAATGTCGTCAGAATCCGCGGTATTGGTCTCGTAATTCATGTTTGACGGTGTCTTGGTCACGGACGGGAAGACCTGCAGGACGACGCCGCCTTCCCGCAAACGGGGCAGATCGGTGTGGCCCCGATCATATCGCCGGGTCGGATTGCGCGCCCACAGCAGCAGGTCGGAATGCAGATCAGCAATGCGCAAGCTGTCATGAAAAGCTTGTGCCTCGGGGCTTATCTCATAGGCGGCATGATCGGTGACGACATTCATCTGATCGTCGATGCGGGGTGGCAGCACAACAAAGAAAATGATGGCTACGACAAGCGCGGCAACTGCAATGGCAATACCGCCAATTCGAATGAATACCATGTTGGAAGCCCCCAGCAGTCTGATCGTGCGGCAATCTAGGTCGCAACGACTGCATGCAGCAAGCCCATCATGTTTGCCCGCTCGCCCGGCTTGGGTTAAGCGAAGATCAAACGACAGCCCGCGCGGATGCGCGAATATTGCCGAGGTCACATTTATGAGCGCCAAACCCCAATTCGACTGGAGTGATCCTTTCCGGCTTGATGATCAATTGACGGAAGACGAGCGCATGGCGCGCGATTCTGCTGTGGCGTTCTGCAATGAGCGCCTGATGCCGGGCATTATCCAGGCCAATCGCGAGGAAAGCTTTGATCCGTCGATCATGCAGGCCTTTGGCGAGATGGGCATGCTGGGCGTTACAACGCCGGAAGAATATGGCGGGGCGGGTTTAAGCCATGTCGCCTATGGCTTGATCGCCCGCGAAGTTGAGCGTGTTGATTCAGGATACCGCTCTGCCATGAGCGTGCAGTCATCCTTGGTGATGCATCCGATTTTCGCTTACGGCACGGAAGAGCAGCGCAAAAAGTATCTGCCGAAACTCGCCAGTGGCGAATTGGTCGGATGTTTCGGACTGACCGAGCCCGATCATGGATCTGACCCAGGCAGTATGGTGACACGCGCGCGCAAGGAATCGGGCGGTTATCGGCTCAATGGCGCAAAAATGTGGATCACCAATTCACCTATCGCCGATCTGGCCGTTGTTTGGGCCAAGGATGATGAGGGCGATATTCGCGGCTATATCGTAGAGCGCGACATGCCGGGATTCAGCACACCAAAGATCGAGGGCAAGATGTCGCTGCGAGCCTCGATTACCGGCGAGATTGTTCTGGACGATGTCCTGATTCCAGCTGAAAACCTGCTGCCGAATGTGAAGGGACTAAAGGGTCCCTTCGGCTGTTTGAACAAAGCCCGCTACGGCATTTCCTGGGGTGTTATGGGTGCCGCCGAATTCTGCTGGCACGGTGCGCGCAATTACACGATGGAACGCAAGCAATTCGGCAAGCCTTTGGCCGCAAACCAGCTTATCCAAAAGAAACTCGCCGATATGCAAACCGAAATCTCATTGGGTCTCGCGGGGTCATTGAGATTGGGCCGTATGCTGGACGAAGGCGAGGGCGCTCCTGAAATCATCTCGATGATGAAGCGCAATAATTGTGGCAAGGCCCTCGATATTGCCAGGACCGCTCGGGACATGCATGGCGGCAATGGTATCTCGGATGAGTATCATGTGATCCGCCACCTGATGAATCTTGAGACCGTCAATACTTATGAGGGCACTCACGATATTCACGCACTGATTCTGGGTCGCGCGCAGACGGGGTTGCAGGCGTTTAGCTGAGTCGCGATTTCCAGCCCTGGCAGGTGTGGCAGATGCGCCACGCTGGGTGATATTTTGGTTTCGCAGATGTGTCAGGGCGACTGGATTTCTGGCCTTAAGGGGCGAAAAAACCACCAAAAACCAATCTGAAGTCCGGTTTCTGGCCGTTAAAAGCGCGCAGTCCGGTGCGCTGCAGAATCCAGAATAGTCAATCAGGAAAGGGGTTTTCGGCTTTGGTCATGGGTGGTCCTTGATAAAAATTCGCGTCTCAGGCGAAACTGAAATAGGGCCTTCCCCGTCTCTGCAGAAATTGGCCGACTGCCCTAGCCCAACAGCCTGTTTGGGGTGGCGTGAGAAATAAAAATCCTGTACATCAAATTACAGAACGTCCGGGAATCCGGAGGTTCATGGTGTTCTGGTTTCGGCCAGATGGATTTTCGACTCACGCGATGGAGGCTAGGCCTCCGGAGGGGGAAACATGAAGAATCGGCTTCTTATTGCCGCCGCAGCCGGAGCCTTGATGACGGTACCTGCCGTCGCGCAGGCTGACGAAGGCTGGTATTTTGGTGCAGCAGCTGGATATGGTGGCCCGGGTGATTCCGACGTCAGCGTCCAGGGTTCTGCTGGCCGCGCGATCAATGGCAAAGGCGACTGGCGCCAAGCGCTTTCAATGGGTTACGACTTCGCCGACAGCTGGCGGGTTGAAGCCGAGGCGGCTCACCGCTTCAATGACACTGGTGCAATCGGTGGCTTTGAAGCCAGCCAGAGCGACTTCCACATCTGGTCGTTGATGGTCAATCTGTTCTATGAATTCAGCCCGGACGGCTGGGTCCATCCTTACCTTGGTGGTGGTCTTGGTTTTGCGTCTGTTGACGGATCGCTTCAGGCACTCGACACCGGTACGCGTCTGCCTGGCCCAGGCCTGACGACGCCAAGTGTTGCTGTCGTCGCCAATGAGCAGGACGTCAGCTTTGTCTGGCAGCTTATTGCAGGTGTTGGTTGGCATCTGGGTGATAATTTCATCCTGGATACCCAGTATCGTTATTTCTCAACGGCTGATCTGGATTACACCGGTTTTGCTGTTGATGCTCTGGCTGGTCACGAAGCATGGATGGGTCTGCGTTACGTCTTCAACGCACCACCTCCTCCGCCTCCGCCAGTTGTGGCACCACCACCTCCACGCCCGACACCTCCGCCACCGCCACCAGCGTGTGACGACGTAGGCTTCGTGGTTTACTTCGAGTGGGACCGTTCGAACCTGACCAGCCAGGCGCAAGCCGTGATCAACCAGGCGATCTCGCAAGCGCGTAGCTGTGGCGTCTCTAGCGTAGCCATTGATGGCCACGCTGACCGCTCTGGTTCTGCGTCTTACAACGTTGGTCTCTCTGAGCGCCGTGCACGTGCGGTTCGCGACGAGATGGTACGCCTCGGCGTTCCAGCCAGCGCGATCGCTCTGCAAGCCTTTGGTGAGAGCCGCCCAGCGGTTCAAACACCAGATGGTGTGCGTGAGCCTCTTAACCGTCGTTCAGAAGTTCTTCTGGACCTGCGCTAGTCGCAACGGACTAAGACTGCAAATGGGAACGGCCCGGCGATTTCGCCGTTTCTTTTTGTGCCCGAATATTCCCATAGTGTATCAATTCCCGCGATGACGATGTCTGTGGCTTGACCGCGCGCCCGCGCGCGAGCAGATACGGTATCAATTAATCCCATTCCGCCTGGCCAAGGAGCATCTCATGAGCAAACCCGACAAAGCTTATCGCAAGCGCGAAATTGCGGGGCATGCCCTGTCGCCAGAGACCATGATGATGAGTTATGGGTTCGACCCAAAGCTGTCTGAAAACTCGATCAAGGCGCCGGTTTTTCTGACCTCGACCTTTGCGTTTGATACGGCCGAGGACGGTGCCGCATTTTTCCGCGTTATGGGCGGGAAGCGGCAGGCCGGTGATCCCGAAGCCGCGGGCCTGATGTATTCGCGGTTCAACAACCCGAATGTGGAAGTGCTCGAAGACCGGTTGACCCTGTTTGATGGCGCCGAAGAAGGCGTTGTTTTCTCGTCTGGCATGGCCGCGATTTCCACCTCTATCCTGGCGCACGCCAAACCCGGCAGTGTGATCCTGCATTCCTCGCCGCTCTATGGCGCAACTGAAAACTTCATCCGGAAATACATGCCCAGCACAGGCGTAAAAAGCGTCGACTTTTTTGCTGGTGCAGAAATGGATGAGATGACGCAGGCGGCGAAAACGGCGATGGCGGCCGGCCCTGTGTCGGTGATCTACACGGAGACCCCAACCAATCCGACGAATGACCTCGTTGACCTTGTGGGCTGTGTAAAGCTGGCCGATATGATTGAAGCCGAGCAGGGGTCTCGTCCGATCATCATGACCGACAACACTTTCCTGGGACCTGTTGGTCAAACACCGATTGAACTCGGCGTCGACCTCGTCATCTATTCGCTGACGAAATATGTGGGCGGTCACAGCGACTTGATCGCGGGCGGCGCATTGGGGTCAAGCGCGGTGATTGGACCGATCCGCGCGCTTCGCTCCATGATCGGGACCAATCTGGATCCGCATACGGCCTGGATGCTGATGCGCTCGCTCGAAACGGTGAAGTTGCGGATGGATGCGGCCTTTGCCAATACGCGATCTGTCGCAGAATTCCTCCGCGATCATCCCAAAGTATCGAATGTACGCTATCTCGGCTTTCTCGAAGACGGTTCGCGCAATGCCCGCGTTCACGCGCAGCAATCAACGGCTGATGGTTCCACCTTCTCATTTGATATTGAAGACGGTCAGGCGGGCGCTTTCCGTATGCTGAACGCGCTTCAGGTCGTGAAACTGGCCGTGTCTCTGGGCGGTACCGAAACCCTGATCTGTCATCCCGGTTCAACGACCCATTCGGCGGTCGATGAAGATTTGCGCGAACGCCTCGGCTTTACGGCCGGATTGGTGCGCATGTCGATTGGCCTTGAGAACCCGGATGATCTGATTGCTGACCTAAAACAGGCGCTTGACGCTGTATAGATTTCGAAATCGCGCGTTCTGACGAAGAGCCGGAACAGAGGGCTATATGGCAACTCGCATTGATCTTACTGATTCTGAACGCGCGACGCTCGACTGGATAGACGGCCGGGCGGACGGGATGATCGCGACCTTGAAAGACTGGGTCCGGATCAATTCCGGCAGCCGCAATGCGGACGGGCTGGAACACATGCGCGGCGAGTTGGAGCGCGTTTTCGCTGAGACAGGTGGAAGAATCCGCGCGGTCGATCTCAAACCGACGGTATCGGTGAGCCCGAGCGGTGAGGTGGGCGAGCAGGTGTTTACACCCTCTTTCCACCTGTCTGTACGTCCGGATGCGCCGATCAGGATCGCCTTGACCGGTCACCATGATACGGTTTTCCCGAAAGGCGACAGCTTTCGCGACTGGCGCATGGTCGATGCCGATACAATGAATGGCCCCGGCGCGGCGGACATGAAGGGCGGTATTCTGGTCATGTTGCATGCCTTGCTGGCGCTGGAGCGATCTCCGCATGCCGCCAATATTGGCTATGACGTGCTGATCAGTCCTGATGAGGAAATCGGGTCGCTGGGTTCCGGGCCGGTTATCCACGAGCTGGGCTCGAAAGCCCATGTCGGCATGACCTATGAACCGGCTTTGGCCGATGGTTCGCTGGCCGGAGCGCGCAAGGGATCGGGAAACTGGTCATTGAAACTATCAGGCAAAGCGGCCCATGCCGGACGCGAGCATCATTTGGGGCGCAATGCGATTACCGCGGCCAGCGCCTTTGCGCTCCGGCTGGACGCGCTGAACGGTCAGCGTGATGGCGTGACATTCAATGTGGCGCGCATTGATGGTGGCGGTCCGCCGAATGTTGTCCCGGCCAGTGCGGTTGTTCGCTTCAATGTACGCGTCAGGGAAACCGCCGATCAGGACTGGGTTCTGGCAGCGTTGGACCGGTTGACCCAAGAGGCTGCATTGCGTGACGGGATCACCGCGTCGATGCATGGCGGTTTTACCCGGCCTGCCAAGCCTATGACCCCGGCCAATGCACGAATGTTTGAATGGACCCGCGAAGCAGGGACGGCCATCGGGCTGGACATTCGCTGGAACGACACTGGCGGGGTCTGCGAAGGGAATAATTTGTGGGCCGCAGGATGCCCGAATGTTGATACGCTGGGTGTCTGCGGCGCATCCATCCACTCGCACGAAGAAATTGCCATTCTGTCGAGCTTGCCCGAACGCGCCAAGCTGTCAGCGATCATGCTGATGAAATTTGCATCCGGGGAATTTGATGCTCGCGAAGCCAGAGCGCTCGCGAAAAACGCTTAGGGGATATCCATGTTGATCGTACGCGCGGCACGCCGCGATGACATTGACGAATTTGTTGGTTTGGCAGAGGCTGCGGGGACTGGATTTACCAGCCTGTCGCTGGGCCGTGATGAATTGGCTGCACGCCTTGAAAAATCACTCAAAGCCTTTGAATCCAATATAAAAGCTCCCGGTGAAGAGGTTTACCAACTTATCCTGGAAGATACCGAGAGCGGTCATGTTTTGGGGTGTGCCGCCATCAAGGCTGCGGTGGGCCTGTCCAAGGCGTATTTCGACTTCAAAATCCTGACCATGGCACAGGCATCCATTGAGGCTGATCGCCGTTTCGACATGGATGTCATGCTGTTGGTCAATGATTTTGCGGGAGCCAGTGAAGTCGGATCACTGTTTGTCAGTGAAGCGGCGCGCGGGTCAGGTGTGGGCCGTCTGGTCGCGCAAACCCGCTATCTGTTGATGGCGGCGGATTTTGATCGTTTCGGGGAACGTGTGCTGGCGGAATTGCGCGGCGTGGTTCGCCCGGATGGATCATCTCCGTTTTTTGATCATGTGACTCGCCCCTTCTTTCAGATGACGTTTGACGAAGCCGACCGGATGAGTGCGGCGACGGACAATCAATTCATTCTCGATCTCATGCCCAATCATCCGATCTATGTGGATCTCCTGCCGGAAGAGGCGCGCGCCGTCATTGGCGTGACCCATGATGATGGGGTCGGCGCGCGCAAATTGCTGGAATGGGAGGGTTTTACCTATGACCGTTACATCGATATTTTTGACGGTGGGCCGTTAATGTCTGTCGCGACGCGCCAGGCACGTTCTGCGCGGGAAAGTCGACGCGTCACGGTGAGAACAGCCCACGCGCTCGATGAACCACGCCAGGCCATTGTAACGACGGACCGATTTGAAGATTTTCGGTCAACATCAGTCATGATCGAAACGGATGGTGATGAGGCCCTAATTCCGGCACCGGCCATGGCCGCTTTGGGCCTGGGTGATGGCGATACGGCGCGCATTTGGATACGAGGGAAATAAGCCATGCTGACCGGACAAAACTATATTGCGGGCGATTGGCGCGATGGCAATGCGGCGCCCTTTGTCTCAACCGATCCTGCCAATGGCGACACGATCTGGACGGGCGCCTATGCCAACCGCGCGGATGTTGATGCTGCGTTTAACGCGGCACGCGCCGCCTTTCCCGATTGGGCCAAAACGCCTTATCAGGCACGCCGCGACATCATTGAGCGCTTTGGTGCCTTGGTCGCTGAACGCAAGGATGACCTGGCTGAGCTGATATCGCGCGAAACCGGCAAGCTGTTGTGGGATACACAAGGTGAAGCCGCCGCCATGGCCGGCAAGATCGGTATTTCCCTGACGGCGTATGATGACCGGACGGGCGAAAAACGTTCGGATACGGCTTTTGGGCATGCCCAGTTGCGCCACAAACCGCTTGGCGTGATGTTTGTTCTGGGGCCGTATAATTTCCCGGGACATTTGCCCAATGGACATATCGTTCCGGCGCTGGCGGCGGGCAATACGATTGTGTTCAAGCCGTCTGAACTGACGCCGGCCGTCGGTGAGTTCATGGTGCGACTATGGGAAGAAGCTGGCCTGCCCGAAGGCGTGGTGAATCTTGTTCAGGGCGCGCGCGAAACGGGTGAGGCTGCGCTTGATCATGATGAGTTGGACGGCGTTTTGTTTACCGGTTCGCATACGACCGGCCAGATCATTCACAGGAAATTTGCCGGACAGACCGGAATTCAGCTGGCGCTGGAAATGGGCGGCAATAACCCAATGGTCGTGTGGGACGCGAAAGACGCCGATGCATCCGCGCGCATGGCCGTCCATTCTGCCTTCATCACGACCGGTCAGCGCTGTTCCTGCGCGCGCCGCCTGATTTTACCCACAGGGCGAATGCGGTGATTGATGCGCTTGAAACCTATGTTCGGCGGCTACCCATTGCGGCCTGGAATGATGACGAGGACGCCTTCATGGGGCCGCTGGTATCAGGCCGCGCCGCTGCGGGTGTTTTGGCCGCTCAGGATCAATTGATTGAGGCCGGTGCCAAATCCATCGTGAAGTCGGAGCGCCTGTCACGCGGTGACGCCTTCGTCAGCGCGGGATTGCTGGATGCGACAGGGCTTGATTTGCCGGATGATGAAGTCTTCGGTCCGCTCCTTAAAGTTTATCGGGCCGATAATTTTGATGCGGCCATGATGCTCGCCAACGATACAGAATTTGGACTGTCAGCCGGTCTGGTCAGTGACGACCCGTCCCTGTGGGAGCGATTCTGGACTGAATCGCGCGCCGGGATCGTCAACTGGAATCGTCCAACGCCCGGCGCGGCCAGTACCATGCCCTTTGGTGGGCCGGGCCAGTCCGGAAATCTGTGCCCGAGCGCCTATTATGCAGCGGACTATTGTGCCTACCCGGTTGCCACGCAGGCCGCCGATACGGTCGAGAGCCTGGCGATCAAGGGCCTGGAATGAGTGCGATTGAAGCCAATTTCGACGGATTGGTTGGACCCACCCACAATTATGGCGGTCTGTCCGACGGCAATCTCGCGAGCGCCCGGAATAAAGGCCTCAATTCGTCGCCGCGCGGGGCTGTGATCGAGGGCATTACAAAGGCCAAGCGTCTGTCCGATGCCGGGTTGGTTCAAGGTTTTTTGCCGCCCCATGAACGGCCCTTTTTGCCCTTCCTGCGCCAGGTCGGTTTTTCCGGATCAGATGAACAAGTCCTGGCGGCCGGCTGGAATGACGCGCCTGGACTGGTGCGCAATGCCTATGCCGCTTCGCCGATGTGGTCGGCCAATGCCGCAATGGTCTCGCCGTCGGCCGATACATCAGACGGCAAGCTGCATTTCACGCCGGCCAATTTGCAAACCACACTGCACCGCTCGATCGAAGGCCCCCAGACTCGTCGGTCCCTGAACTGGGCCTTTGGCGATCCGGAACGCTTTAACGTGCATGATTTGCTGCCGATGCAACCCGCCTTTGCCGATGAGGGCGCGGCCAATCATGTTCGCCTGTGCGGGGCACATGGTGAAGCGGGCGTCGAGATATTTGTTTATGGCCGCGAGGCCAGTGAAGCCTGGAGCGGCGCTTTCCCGGCGCGCCAAACATTGGAGAGCTGTCAGGCGATTGCACGATCCCATGGACTGGACCCGGCGCGCACCGTCTTCCTGCGGCAATCCCAATTCGCCATTGACGCGGGCGCGTTCCACAATGATGTGGTTTGTGTCGGCACACGCGACACGCTGTTTTACCACGAGCATGCCTTTGAAGATCGCGCAGGTGCGCTTGAAGCGATCCAACGCGCCGCCGATGGATTGTTTGAACCCAATTTTGTTGAAGTGCCCGAGGCCGATGTGCCAATTGGCGATGCGATCACGAGCTATCTGTTCAATTCCCAGCTTCTCGAATGGCCCGGTGAGGACCGACTGGTTCTGGTTGCCCCCAAGGAAACCGAAGAGATCGCCTCGACGCAGGCCTATTGCGAGGCATTGGTTTCCGGCAATGGCCCGATTGGAAAGGTTGATTTCGTTGATGTCCGCCAATCGATGCGCAATGGCGGCGGGCCGGCCTGTTTGCGACTGCGCGTCGTGCTTACCGATGCAGAGCGCGCCTTGGTCACACCAACGGCATTCGTGTCAGACGCATTGGTTGATCAACTGACGGATTGGGCGAATACGCATTATCGCGAGACATTGTCGCCCGATGATTTGCGCGACCCGGCGCTCATGCGGGAATCACGCAGTGCCCTGGATGCGCTGACGGGCATTTTGAAACTCGGATCAGATTTCTATCCGTTTCAGCGGGTTTGAGCTAAAGCGCTGCGGCCTTTTTGAGCAGGCCGCCGGCATCGGCATATTCCTGCGTGCCCTTGGAATACACATTGTCGCCTTCTGCGGTGTCGCGTGGGCGATACTCGTCCAATGTGGCAATGCGATCATAGATCGGTTTGAAATCGGCATAGGTCGCCTCCATCAATTCCTCATAGGAATCAATGACGAAGTAGCTCTGCTGGAAATCATCATACCGATAGTCCGTGCGCATGATCCGTTCAAGATCGAAATGGATCCGGTTGGGCGAGCGCCCCTCCAGCGAGAAGATGGATTCGGCCTTGGATGAGACGATTCCGGCTCCGTAAATCCGGCGGCCTTCCGGTGTGTTGATCAGGCCAAACTCGACCGTATACCAGTAGAGCCGTGCCATATTTTTGATCGTGCCAAATTCCAGGGAGCGCAAGCCGCCACGCCCGAACGCTTCCATGTAATCAGCAAAGACCGGCTGGGTCAGCAAGGGTACATGGCCGAACACGTCATGGAAGATGTCAGGTTCGGGGAGATAGTCGAGCTTTTCCGCGTCACGAATAAACCGCCCGGAGACAAAGCGCCGATTGGCGAGATGCTCGTAAAATTCCTTTTCCGGTATCAGGCCGGGAACTGTAATCACGGTCCAGCCGGTCAATTTTTCCAGCTTTTCATTGACGCGGCGAAAGTCGGGAATGCCGCCCTCATTGAGGTTGAGCAAATCCAGCCCGGTGAAGTGCTCGTTGCAGGCCCGGCCTTTCAGGACGCCCATTTGACGTTCATACAGCGTATTCCAGACAGCGTGCTCTTCAGGCGTGTAAAGGTCCCATTTCTGATCGATGGTAAAGTCGGCGGCGGGGGACTGTTCAGCGACAATGGGATCATTGACCGGCATGGGTTGGCTCCAAACTGGTTACATATGAAACTATCTTACCCTGAGCGATACAAAAGTGCGAGCCCCGTTTTCGTCTGCACAAAGAAATGTGCCGCCCTGCGAAGCAGAGCGGCACAATCGAGTTCACCGGGTGTGACGGTGCGTTACTCGTTGACGCAGGTCAGGTTGAGGATGGCCTCGCAGCGACCGGTCCGGCACTGGCTGTTTTCACCAATGTGCAGGGTCCGATAACGACGGCCACGGTCGACAGTGAAGTAAGCAGCCTGAACATATCCGGCCTCGCGGCAGATATAATCGGCGGCGGCTGCGTCACAATCCTGACCGTTTGAACCCAGGCAGCGATCAATGGCATAGCCATTCACTTCAGGCACCGGGAAGAAGGCGGCACCAATGCCTTCGACTTCGCCGTCAATTGGGCCACGATAGCCACCACCGGGACGGCCAGGGCCGCCGGGGAAGTTACCACCGGGACGTCCGCCGCCGCCATATACGCGGCGCATCGACGAAATCGTATTGTCGAAACGGTAGGAACCCAGATCATCGATGGATTCGCTGAATGTCCGGCATTGGCTGCGATAGTTCGAATCCATGCAGAATTCCCAGACTTCGCCCGGTGCGATCGCGATGGATTCGGTCCGGTCGTTAAAGCCGGTCCGGTTCAGATCATAGGTATCCTGCAAGACGTCATAGCGCTGACCGCTAAAGCCACGGCCATCGAAGAGGCGGACGCCTTCACGCGGTTCAAAGGCGCCATTGCCGCCGCCCGGGCGACCACCACCATTGCCACGACCGGACGGTGCGGCTGAACTGATTTGATTGGCCAGACGGATCACAGCGAGGTCGCGGACATCGCCCGTTATTTCACTGCACTGACCGCCATAATTGTCATGCTGACAGACACGCCAGGAGCCACGGCCACTATAGCGCACCGATCGCGCGCGATCATTGAACCGAAGTCGCTGGAAATTGGAAACAGCCGAGTCCAGCGTAACGGACTGGCCGGTAAAGTTGGGGCCAGCGAAGAATGTGATGTCGTTATTGCGACCACCGCCGCCAATTCCGCCGCCAACATTCGAGCGCAAAATGCGAACGGAACTGATCTGGTTATCCATCGCTCCGAGCTGGCGCATGTCTTCGGTGATTTCAACGCAGCGGCTGCGGTAATTGGCGTCGTAACAGACTTCCCAATTTCCCGAGAGCACACGAATGGATGAGGTCCGATCGTTGAAGCCCTGGCGCGTAATATTGTCTGCGTCTGCGTTCAGGGTCAGACTCTGACCATTGAAATTCGGAAAATCATACAGAACGATTTCAGGGGGACCGGCATAGAATTCTGCGATTTCCGGGTCGTCCTGCGCTGTTGCCGCGCCAGCCGCGAAGCTGGCTGCGAGCACGCTGGTGAGCGCAGCGGTGATCTTGTGTAGCGAATTCATAATGGTCTCCCTGACTTGATTGAAGCTATCCTAGCGCCTTTTATTGCAAAGCGGAATTGAACACGCCTCACACACTTCGGTCAGCGTGTGTTCATGTAACGGTTTCATTCGTCATGCAGTTCACGGCTAATTGCTTGTGCAGAGTAGATTGATCACCGCACCACAATTGCCGCCACGACATTGCGCGCCATCACTGATATGTCGGGTTCCGCCATACTGCCGCGCATTGGCAACTGTGTAATAGACGGCTTCACGATATCCAGACATCCGACAAATCGCGTCAGCGCCTGTATCGCCGCACGCCCGCCCGGATGACCGTTCGCAATGGTCGACCGCACTCCCATTGGCGCGAGGAATAGCAAAAAATCCGACACCTGCTTCGCCGCGCGTCTCACCGCTGATCTGCGCATTAAAGCCGCCACCTGGAACGACAGGACGCTGAGGCGTTGTCGGCCCGCCGCGTAAACGGCGCATGGACGAAATGGTGTTTCCAAAATTGTAGTCGCCCAGATTGGCAATAGGCTCGCTGAATGTTCGGCACTGGCTGCGGTAATTTGAATCCATACAAACTTCCCACACTTCACCGCGCGCCATGGCTAGCGATTCAGCCCGGTCGTTAAATCCGGTACGATTGAGGTCGCTGACATCTGTCGCTGCGTCGTAACGCTGGCCAAAAAATCCGGGGCCGTCAAACAAACGCAGTCCAGTTCGCGGCGCGTCGACCGGTTGCGAGCCACCGCCGGGTACCGTGGGCCGCGTCGGTGTATTCGGGACCAACAGTCGCACCGAGCTAATCTGGTTATCCAACGGGCCATAGAGGACTGTATCACTGCTGTAACGCGTACATTCGCCGCCGAAGTTGATATCGCGGCAGGCTTCCCAATTGCCGGTCACCCGCATTGACGTCGTGCGGTCGTTAAAGCCCAATCTGACGAGATTGGATCCATCTTCACCAGCACGGATGGTTATGCTTTGGCCGTTAAAACGCGCACCATCATAAAGGGTGATCTCGGCGATGCGACTTGCGCTGGATGTCTGCGCATAACTTGTGCCTGAAACAATAGCCAAAAGCGTCGCGCCGCTGATCAGCGCGCAAAAATACTTCGTGAACATGGTTTTCCCCCTTAGATATTTCAAAAGGTTAGCACGCTGATCTCAAAAGGGAATACCAAACCCTATCGGAAAAAGGCGGATTCTTATTCGTCTCCACCTTCTTCGTCATTGGACTGGGAGTTCTGGCGACGCCCGAACAGGCCGCGCAGCAATTGCTCTGCCGGATCGACCTCCTCCTCCTCATTCGTGTCACCGGTTTCGCCCTCTGTTTCGTCATCCTGTGTATTGAGACCCAGAGCAGCGCCCAATGCACCGCGCAGGGCGTCTTCAGGGCTCTCGCCGCGCGCAATACCCGACACGGCGCCTTGCAGGAGCGCGCGGCCGACCGCTTCGGTGTCGACACCAACCGACGGGTTGTTGAAGCTGCCTCGTATACGCACCGGAACAACAATCCCCTGCATGTCGCGGTCTCCGCCTTGGCCCTGAACACTGGCGACGGCGCGCGGACGCAGGCGATAATCGAGCGACTGACCGCCCAGATTGACTGTCCCTGCGCCATCGACACGGACGAGCGGGCTGAGCATGGCAAGATCAGTATTACTCACCACACCATCGGTAATTGTGAAGGTTCCGGTGAGTGCCGAAAAGTCGGTTTCTTCCTGTTCACCAAATCCGTCGGGTAACTGACCGGAGGCGATGGATGAC
>CAXBKM010000010.1:0-15048 GCA_963976265.1 uncultured Maricaulaceae bacterium | reverse complement strand
AAATACTTTTGCCGAACCGCCGCTGCCAAAATACTGGTAAAGCCCGATATCGTTGATCGCGGCTCCGTCAGGGCTTTTCGCCCAAAACGAAACAGTTACGGTGCACCCTGCCAAGGTTCGAACCGATTCAATCCATTGCCGAAAATAGGCAAACTTTCCCACGGTTGGTTTCGCGATGCGCAAATAATCGCTCAAACTGGCATCGATTTCAGCAGCAGCCAGATTTTGCCGGCTCGCCAAAAAGGCGCCGTCATCCGTGATAAAGTTATACCGGTCCGCACTACCATAGCCGCTCACAGCCTGGCTGTAGCCGCGCTCCCAAATTTGCAAACCACCATTGATCAGGACATTGCGGTGCCCGCCCAAAGGGCCAGAGTTCAGGGATGTCGTTTCCAGCCCTTTTGACGCCGTAAGCGAAGCGGTCGCACCATTGACCCGCAAGGCTTCGGTCCAGTTCGCCCCGTCTGTGCTGACCTTGAACTGAAGATCGTCATCACCAATCAGGCCCAACTCGGCCCGACCCGACCAATTCGACTGAAATAGCAGCGACAGCACGTCGCCCGGTCCTTCCTTGTTTAGAACATAGCGCAAATCGCCATCGCCACCCTCCGCCGCGTAAAGCGCCGTCCAAAGCGCCGCATTGAGCTTGGCAGAAAATGGATTGGCTGCATCCGCCAAAGTACCGATTCCAAGTTGGGAAAGATCATTTAACTGGGTGATCAGCGAGGCGGCATCGACCCAGGCGCTGCCATCGAAGATCGCAAACAGGGATTCGTCTGCGACATGGAATCGCCAGCCAGCCTTGGGCTCGATTTCAACCCATTCCCCGTCCCGAAAATAGGCGAGTGAATTTTCGTCATATAACGCCCAATCATCACCGCTGGGGTCCGCCGGAACAATGAAGATAGAACCATCAACTGGAGAAGCAGGCTGTGTTGTCACACTTCGGCTAACAACGACCGCCTGAATGAGGGCGTCCAGAAGTCGCAGGCTTTCATTGATGGTGACATGTTTTTGCGCCTGGGCAGGCATGAGATAATCAAGTCCAAGATTGGCAGAAGTTTCAATGGGCATGACCGGGTCCTGATGTTTTTCAGATTGGGAGCCTATCCGCTACGAGGTGACCGGGGACGCCTGCTGCGCTATCCCCTTCTCATCGGGTTGACGCCGCGCGTGAATGACTGCGAATTCACGCCGGTTCTTGAACGCCAGAGGGATGACATATGAGTGGACCTATCCGCACGCTTGCGGGGGATTTCCCGGCAACGACGCCAGACAATTGGCGCGAATTGGCGATGCGCGCCATCAAGGGGCGTGACTTTGACCAGACACTGGTCCGCACGACACAAGGTGGCATCCCACGCGGTCCGATAGCATTCGACTCCGACCTCGAACGGCCTGCCGGCATTCTCCCGGAAAGCCGCGATTCACACCTGCCCTGGTCCATCTCGCAGACTTATGCGGCAAGCGATCCATCCAAAGCGAATGCGGCCATTATTGCTGACTTGACCGGTGGTGTGAGCGCAATCGAACTGACGCTCGACAAAACCGGTCAGCGCGGCATTTCTGTAACTGGCTTCGATGAATTCAGCCGCGTTATTGAGGGTGTCGACCCGAGTCTTGCGCCGGTCCATCTCTCACCCGGCTTAGTTCTGGAACACGCACAATGGCTGACGAAATTCCTTACCAGCCGTGTAAGCGATTGCCTTTCGCTTCAGGCGGGATTCGGGCTCCAACCTGACGATTCCAACGCCTATGCTTTTGCCCAAGAAACACAGGAATCCTTGCCACAGAGCTTGGCAATTCAGATTGACGGACGCGCGGTTCACGATGCCGGCGGGCATGAAATCCAGGAATTGGCCTTTACCGCATTGGGATTGAACCAAGCCATGCGCGGCCTTCTGAGCCATGGGATTGAGCCCGACCAGGCGGCCAAGCGAATCGGCCTGACACTGGCCGTGGATGCAGATATCCATCTGTCGATTTCAAAACTGCGCGCGGCGAGGCGTATTTGGACCAGCATCATGGAAGGGTTCGGCGTTTCAAAACCGAACCGCCGAGCTCACATCAAGGCCCTGACATCGTTTCGCATGATGGCCGCGCGCGACCCATGGACCAATCTCATACGCCTCAGCTCAGCCGGGTTTGCCGGCGCTGTCGGGGGCGCCGATATGCTGACCATACGTTGCCTGACAGACGCCATCGGGCGCCCCACAGCGTTTGGCCACCGGCTGTCCCGCAATTTGCAAATTCTGTTGCAGGAAGAATCCCATCTCGGTCGTGTCGCCGATCCCGCGGGCGGCGCTTTCCTTCATGAGCAACTGACAGAAAAACTGGCACAGACCGCATGGTCTGCATTCCAACAGCTGGAGCGCGAGGGCGGATATGAGGCGGCTGTTTCTGGCGAAGGCTTCAAGGGTGAACTCGCAAGGGCGAAAGCCAAATTGATCGACGCGTACGCGGCCAGGGAAGACATACTCGTTGGCGTCAATCAGCATGTTCCCGATGAGGTCAGGCCTATCGCGGCAAGCGATACCAATTGGAAAGCCAATTTACCGACTGCGCCGTTTGAGCCCATGCGGATTGCGGCCTCGTTTGAAGCGGCCAACACTGCTGAGGGAGGCTCGCAATGACGGATTTTCCAGATTTCACGACACGCCCCTTGAGCGCGTGTTCAAATAGCGAAAACGATGTCGATAGCGAGGCTTGGCTGTCCCCTGAAGGGATTACAATCAAGCCGAATTATAACGGTGATGATCCGGCGGAGCTGGACTTCGTTGATGGCATTCCCGGCGCGGCACCCTTTGTCCGAGGCCCTTACCCGACAATGTTCCTGCAACGTCCCTGGACGATCCGGCAATATGCGGGATTTTCCACCGCCAAGGACTCAAATGCTTTTTACCGGCGCAATCTTGCGGGTGGTCAGAAAGGGTTGTCGGTTGCTTTCGACCTGGCCACGCACCGCGGCTATGACAGCGATCATGAACGCGTGACAGGAGATGTCGGCATGGCCGGCGTCGCGATCGATTCCATCCTCGACATGCGTGAATTGTTTGACGGCATCCCACTCGATCAGATGAGTGTTTCGATGACGATGAATGGTGCCGTACTGCCCATTCTTGCGCTCTACATCGTTGCGGGCGAAGAGCAGGGCGTCGCGCCAGCAGCCTTGTCGGGGACAATCCAGAACGACATCCTCAAGGAATTCATGGTGCGCAACACCTATATCTATCCGCCTGGCCATTCGATGCGCATTGTTTCGGATATTTTCGCTTTCACAGCTGAAAACATGCCGAAATTCAATTCGATTTCAATCTCCGGCTACCACATGCAGGAAGCCGGCGCGCCAGCCGATCTGGAGCTGGCTTACACGATTGCCGATGGCCTGGAATATGTGAAAGCAGGCGTGGATGCGGGACAGAACGTTGATGCGTTTGCGCCGCGCCTTTCCTTCTTCTTCGGCATTGGCATGAACGTCTTCATGGAGATCGCCAAGCTGCGAGCCGCGCGCTTGCTCTGGGCGCGTCTGATGAAGGATCGTTTCAACCCGGCGAGCGACAAATCCCTGTCACTGCGTACGCATTGCCAAACATCAGGCTGGTCGCTTACAGCACAGGACGTCTTCAACAATGTCGGTCGTACAACGCTCGAAGCGATAGCCGCCGTGGACGGGCATACCCAGTCCTTGCACACCAATTCGCTGGATGAAGCACTGGCCTTGCCGACTGATTTTTCGGCGCGGATCGCACGCAATACGCAAATCCTGTTGTCGACAGAGAGCCATTTGTGCGACGCCATCGACCCTTGGGGGGGCAGTTATTATGTTGAACGCCTGACCCACGACCTGGCTGCCAAAGCGCTCGATCATATTGCCGAAATTGATGGTTTGGGCGGTATGGCAAAGGCAATCGATCAAGGCATCCCCAAGCTGCGCATTGAAGAGGCGGCTGCGCGGACGCAAGCCAGGATCGATTCCGGTCTGCAGACCATTGTTGGGGTCAATAAATTCCATCTCGACGAAGACGAGGACGTCCCGGTCCTCAAAGTCGACAATGTCAAAGTGCGTCGTGAACAAGTTGAGAAGCTGAAAACACTCAAGGCCAATCGGGATGATGCGGCCCTGCAAGCCAGCCTTTCGGCTCTGACGGATGCTGCGAATTCCGGTCAAGGCAATCTGCTTGCGCTTGCGGTCACAGCGGCGAGGTCCCATGCAACGGTTGGAGAAATCAGTCTTGCGCTGGAAAAGGCTTGGGGGCGGCATGTCGCTGAACCCCGCGGCGTCAAAGGCGTATATCTGCAAACGGCGGGCGAAGATGAGTGGGTCCAAAAGGCCCAAAAATCCGCGAATGCCTATGGCAAAGCGCATGGCCGCAAGCCCCGCATCTATATCGCCAAGATGGGTCAGGATGGCCATGATCGCGGTCAGAAAGTGGTCGCCTCCGCACTGCTGGATCTAGGTTGGGACGTTGAAATCGGCCCGCTGTTTCAAACCCCTGAGGAGGCCGCAATCTCAGCCGCACGTCAAAAAGCCGATATCGTTGCCGCCTCGTCTCTCGCCGCCGGGCATCTGACACTCGTGCCGGCCCTGCGAAACGCCCTGATTGACCAGGGCCTTGTCGACAGCGTGATCGTTGTCGGTGGCGTCATCCCACCTGAAGATGTGCCAGTCCTGCGCCAGATGGGCGCTCGCGCCATTTTCCCGCCTGGTGCCATCATCGCCAAAACCGCTCTGGAAATGCTGGAAAAACTTGGAATCTCGCTGGAAACCTAAAAAACACCCGCGCACTGTCGCCGCGCTTGCGAAATCACACGATTGACGGGGATTGTTTTTGTAGCCCGGGGAACAGTCGACCGGTTCAGGTCTTATGCTAGGGTATAGCGACAATGTCGGCATTCTGGAGGCCAATAGCATGCGTACTCTAATCATCGCCCTGCCCGCCCTGTTACTCGCAGCTTGTGTGGCGACGCCAACGGCCTATGCACCGGCCGGTTCGGGCGAGATTGGCTATCATGACCTGCAGATTGAGGACGACCGGTTTCGCGTCAGCTTTACCGGTGGCCCGGATGTCAGTTTTGGACGTGTTGAAGACTTGGCATTGCGCCGCGCTGCGGAAGTGACACTCGATGCGGGCCATGACTGGTTCGAAATCGTGGGGCGCGACCGCGATGCACGCGGTGACCGCGACAGCCCTGTCAGTGTCGGTGGCAGCGTTGGACAAAGCTTCGGCTCGAGAGGGTTTCGAGGGTCCAGCGTCGGGCTGGGCATAACGTTTTCACCCGGCCGCGTACGTCAGGAAACCGTATCCCTGGAAATCATCACACGGAGCGGTCCTGCTCCTGATGGATTGGACATTTATGACGCGCGTGATGTACTGGCGAATATTGCGGCCTATTAAGCTTCGTCGATGAATGCGTGGGCTTGTCCCACCCAGTCATCCCGTTTTATCCGACCTTTGGCGTTCAGCTTGGCGTCCCAGATGCTGATGTCTTTTTCTGTCCAAGCGGCAATTTGTTCAAAAGTTGTAACGCCGCCCTCACGTAGTTTGGTTGCGGCTTTTGGACCAAGCCCCTTCATCACCAGCAGATCGTTCCCTGCATGATGTGCAGGCGTAGTCTTGGCAGGCATGGCGGAATCATCGGCAGAAATATCTGAACGAGCTTTGTCTTCATCCTTCTTGGCCGCCGCCAGCGCCCGAGTCAGGTCATCATTCTGGCGCCTTAAGCGATCAATCTCGTCGGTCGCCCGTGCCAGATCCCGCTTGTCACTGCCGGGACCCGCACCCCATACGCGCCAACCCACAGCCAGCCCAATAACAAGTGCCACGAGCAGCAAAAGCCACATTTGCCAAATCAGCCAAAGCATCTATTCCGCCTCCATCGCGGCTGTTTGAAACACCAATGGCGTTGTTTGATCGGTGTCTACAATGATCGTCAATCTGTCACTATCCAGATCACTGGATAAAAGCGTAGCGCGAATCTGTTCCGCGCGTTCCTCAGCCGCCGTTGTGGCTGTTTGATCTGCCCCACCAATATAGGCGGTCAGCCGGGTCTCTGGACAGTGCGAAACAATCTGACCGACGGAAGTCAGGCGTGCCCGGCGACTCGTCGTATTTGTTTCTGCGAGTTCATCAAGTTGTGAGGCCTGTACAATCAAGGCACAACTTTCGGGACCATCGAGCCCGGCTACGAAGCTGTCACTATTCGGCGTCGTCAGGAAAACACTCCCTTGCCCCGATTGTGACAAGGCCTGGAAACCTGCCAGCACAGACCGTGCAGTCTGGGACGATCGCGCTGTTCCATACAAACCTGCACGGTCTTGCGCTAAAACCAGCGCGCCGTTTTCAAGTCGTGCCAACTCAACGAGCGCACGCCGCATTGTCTCGATATCCGTCGTGCTGGTTGCTGCATCAGGCGCAATGATCAGCTCATCGCCCACCTCGGCCGAAAAAAGTCGTTCGGCGATGTTTCGCATCGCACTGCGATCCGCTTCGCTTGCGACATCGCCCTGTATCAGAACACGTCCGCCGGCTGCCATTGCAAAGAGGTTTAATTCGTGAGCCAGAGGATCGCTTGATGTCAGATCAATGGCTTCGACAATCCCGCCAGCTACGCGCCCACCTGCCCATTGCGCGCCAAGAACGGCCGACATGGCATCCAGGCGTGCAGATTCATGGGGCGCACGCCCCGTAACCGTTGCGATCTGCCCTTCGACGCGCACGGAGGCCCAAACATGTTCCCTCTCTAAAAGCGCATCAGCAGCAGCCTGCTCAAGTCGCTGCTCCAGATTGGATGCAGAACCAGAGCCAAAGTGGATTCCATATGTGCCCAGCAGTGCAAACGCCGCAGCCCCTAACGCAATCGAGATCCAAAACTGTAAATTGCTCTTGATCATGACCCGCCCGAATCGCCCGTGTGACTTCAACATCATACCCCTGAAATGGGCGTTATTTTGTCGATTTTTCAGTTCGTACAAAAAAAGGCCGAGCTCCCTGTGGAGCCCGGCCCGTTTTTAGTGGTCAGGTACGGCTTATCGGCGTGCGCGAAGCGTTATGCCAATTGTCCGTGGCTGCCCCAAGAATGCGTTAAACGATCCTGGTTGGAAAGGCCCGTCGAAACCAACCTGGATGTAATCTTCATCCAGAATATTTCGGGCGAAGAATTCCACGCCCCAGGATTCGTCTTCGGCACCAAAGCCGAACCGGCCATTCAGAAGCAGGTAGCCTTCCTGGATTTTTTCAGGATCAAGGTCAGAACCTGTATTCTGTTCAGACATCACGCGGCCATCCAGATGCGCCAACCATTGCATGTTGTTGCCAAAGGCGCGGGTGTAGGAAATTGCACCGGAGGCGTACCATTCAGGTGCCAACGAGAAGTTTTGACCTGACAGGCGGTCAACGTCAGCAGTACCGGTTGCTGCGAAGTCATTATACACTGCATCGGCGTATGTGATGCCGCCCTGCAGGGTAAGCCCTTCAACATTTTCCGGATACCAGAGCAGTTCCAGCTCGGCACCTTGCGTTGTGGCCCCTTCCGTCAATGACGTCACGAAGAACGCGATCCCGTTGAACGTGTTGAGCTGGAATGTCTCAAAATCCGAACGGAACAGATAGATGTTCGCCAGAAGCGTGTCGTTGAACGCTTCGGTTTTGAAGCCCAACTCGAAGGAATTGACGATTTCCGGCTCAAACTGAGCGGGATATTGCTCAGTCCCGTTCAGGACATTGGTGAAATTGACTTGCTGAGCACCGGCTTGCGTAAACCGGTCTAGGTTAAACCCGCCAGCCTTGTAGCCGCGAGAATATGTACCATACATCAGGAAATCGTCGTTGAAGCGATGAGACAGGGACAGGATGCCCGTAATTTCATCTTCTTCGCGTGTCTGATCGAAATTGATGTTGCTATACACGTCGCGTGCACCCGGCAGACATGTGAAAGTGCCGAACTGGATAAGTCCGGGAACCGATACGCCTGTCGCTCCGGAGAAACCAGCCAGAATGGCCTGTGCTTGTGGTGTCGTGAAATCGAGCGCTTCACCGAACACAGCTTCCCATACATCACAGGCAGGCACGTTGGACGGTGAGAAGGTTGCGTCTGCGTTTTTCTCGGTCTGCGTCCAGCGAAGACCAAATGTCAGATCTGTGTTTTCGCCGACCGCCCATGTGTTGTGGGTGAACAGCGCAAATGTGTGACCATCCTGATTATAGGTATCACCCAAATTGTTGCCGCCACCAGCAGGCGCGCCTTGACCGGGGGCAAGCGGAGTGAAGCCTGGAATGAACGCACCGCCGAGGCCGTTGGCCAGGGTCGTTACGAGAACCGGATTGCCGCCGCCAATGAGCCCAAGATAGGGCTCGAAATGCGCACCATAAACAATGGCGTCACGACGCGTCAGATCTTCCTGCGAGTAATACATACCGACAAGCCAGTCGAGCCGGTCGGTTTGGCCGTTGGCACGAAGTTCGAAGGTCGAATTAGAAAAATCAAACGAGTTCAATGATGGATCGCGATAAACAATATCGGCACCCGTAAAGTCGGTGTCCTGACCGGTATCGAGACTATAATCGCGAATTGAACCGATGGCCGTCAGATCAAAGTTCTCAAACTCATACTCGAATTCAGCCTGAAAGCCGGCGTCCGAAATATCCTGTGTCGTGTCTCGGTTGGACTGGATAACTCGCGAAAACGGATCTTCCGCGCCTGGCAGGGGGCGCCCGCCTGGCACAAGCGCGTTAATCGCTGCAGCCGTCGGGCCGGAGACGATGCTCGGCGCGCCACAGCAATTTTCATCGCGATTTGTAATGTCTGCCGACAGCTCAACCGAACCCCGGTCATTCAGATTGACCAGAAGTTGCCCCCGGACTGTGAAGAAGTCCTGGTCATTGTCTTCCAAATTGGTCCGCGGCCCAGCGAAATTCTGAACCGTCAAATAGCCATCGCGTTGACCGGTCGCTGCATAGAGGCGAACGGCTGCATTATCGCCAGCGATGGGCCCTGTAACACTACCGGATGCCCGATACCCATCAGCACCATCGGTTTGATAGGTCAGTTCACCATTGATACCGAATTCGAAATCGGGATCCTGCGTCACAACATTGATAAGGCCAGCCGATGTATTGGCACCAAACAGCGTGCCTTGTGGGCCACGCAGGACTTCAATGCGTTCCAGCTCACCCAGATCGCCAAAGCTGACGCCATTGCGAGCGCGTGGCACGCCATCAATGACGATGCCCACAGACGATTCAAGACCGGGATTGTCGCCCACCGTACCGACACCGCGAATCCGCGCCGTCGTTGAGTACTCGTTCGATGTTGAAGTTACATTCAAACCCGGCGCAATCACGGCCAGATCCTTGATGTCGCGCACACCGGAGTTCTGCAGCATTTCTGCGTTGAACGCGGTCACGGCAATCGGCACATCCTGAATACCCTGTTCACGCTTTTGCGCGGTCACTGTGATGACATCAACAGTCTGGGCCAAGGCCGGTGTTGCAAGAACGCTGGCCGATACGGCTGCAAGCAAGGCAGCCCTGCAAAATGGTCGTTTCATTGTACTCCTCCCGGTGCCCGGATACGGCCGAGCAAAAAACAGCCCTTTATTGGGCCTTGTTACAAAGATGTCGCATTTTGCGTGACACCTGAAGGGGAAAAGGTAGGTCGCATCGTCGCATTTCCCTCAATTATCAAAAACTGCGTCTGATTTTTTACCCCTGTTGCGGTTCTATCACAGTTTACAGGTGCCTATTTCGAAGCGCTTGGTCGCGCCGCAATTGCCTGGCGCCATTGCGCCAAGCTTGGAAAGTCATGCTCGGGTTGAACCCCCGCACGCGCCGCAAACTCGACAAAAACGAAAGCTGAGATGTCGGCCCAGCTAAATCTATCCCCCGTCAGGTAGGCCGACTGGGCAAGTCGTTCTTCGAGCACGGCATAGAAATTGGCGACGCGGGTTTTGCCCCGCTCCGCCAAAGCCGGAATTTGTTCATAAGCGACCGGTCCGGTCAGCGCCCGCCCTGCCAAACCGGGGGCTGAATTGCGCAACGCTTCTGCCACACCCAGCAGACCCTCAAATTCCACCCGGCTATTCCAATCCGCGACCAGGGCTTTCTCCAACGCATCATGACCCATTAGCGGCGGCTCCGGCCGGATTTCTTCCAGATAGCGCGCGATGGATGCATTGTCGCAAAGCGCGATGCCTTCACCCGTCACAAGAACCGGCACTGTGCAACGCGGATTCAGCGTACGAAATTCATCGCTGAAATGTTCACCGGATTTCAGATCGACCTGCATCGTTTTAATCGCCAGACCCTTTTCCGCAATGAACATGCGGGCACGACGCGGGCTGGGTGCGGTCGCACAATCATAAAAGATGAGATCATCCATCAGGCAAATCCTTCGGGCCGGTCAGCGGCAACACTCAGGCGGTCTTCGATTTCTCGGCCCAGAGCAATCAAATTGCCTTCCTCAAATAGTGGCGCCCATAGGCTGGTCACGTGGGGTACGCGGTAGGTAGCGTCGCTTTCATCAGCAGGGCTACCAAAAATCGTGCGCGTGGGCTGCCGGGTATAACCCGACCGAACGGCGAGACTGGGATGGCCGGTGAAGTTCGTGATTACCAGCATCGCGCCCGCGAAATTGGGACCGACCATGGCATCGATATCGGAGAACATAGCGTCCGCGGCATTCATGACCTGACGACGCAAGCGGTCCACATTGATCAGATCGACCGCAGAAATGAAACGCGCGCGTCGCCAAGTATTGGGCCAGGCGGAGGGCTCTTGCCAGACCAGATCATCGTCCTGACCAGACAGGGTCAATTCTTCAAACGCGGCAGCGGCCTCTGCCTCTACCGTTGCGAACAAGGCATCATAGGGCAGGTCCGGCATGGATTTTTCGACCAGAACCACGCCTGCATCGCGTAGCGCGCCGAGCGCCGCGCGGTCAGCATCGGCAGCATTTTCAAACCAGGCCGGATTATATCCCACGCGCATACCCCGAACATCGCGCGACATGTCCGCTTCAAAGCCAACACCAATCGATGAAGCATCACTGGCGTCAAACCCATTGATTGCGCCAAGGACAAAGCCCGCATCTTCAGCCGAACGCGTGATTGGACCAATTTTATCGAGCGACCAGCACAGCGCCATCGCGCCTGCCCGCGACACTCGTCCGAAGGTCGGGCGCAATCCCGTTGTGCCGCATCGTTGCGATGGTGAAATAATGGACCCCAGCGTTTCGGTTCCGATGGAAAACCCGACCAGTCCTGCTGCTGTGGCGGATGCCGAGCCCGCGCTGGAGCCTGACGATCCTTCCTGTGTATTCCAGGGGTTTCGGGTAACCCCGCCAAACCAGCGGTCGCCGTAGGCGATCGCTCCGCATGTTGTTTTCCCCAGCAGGACAGCCCCGGCTTCCCGCAATTGAATGGCCACTGTGGCATCGGCCTCCGCGACGCGGTCCTGATAGGGCGTTGCGCCCCATGTCGAACGAATTCCGGCAACATCAACGATGTCCTTGAGACCATATGGAATGCCGTGCAGCGGCCCGCGAGAATTCCCGCCGGCCAGTTCACGATCAGCATGCATGGCCTCATCAAGCGCAAGCTCTGGCGTGACGGTTACAAAACATTCCAGCCGCCCCGCATGCTGGGCAATACGGTCCAGATAAATCCGGGTCAGCCGCTGGCTGGTGATCGCACCGCTGTGAATCCACTGGGAAAGCTTCCAAACCGGCGCGAAGGCGATGTCGTTCACATCTGACGGAATTGCACCGGCTTGGCGTCCAGACGGCGTGATGTCATTGGCCTGTTCGCGATACGAAGACGTCGGCAATCTGGGGTCAAAGACGTTCGCCGGTGCCAGGCCATTGGGTTTTGCAACGGCGCGTAATCGTGCTGAGCGGTCCACCCAATCGTCGATCTCCAACAGGATTTGCTCGCGTTCCGCATCGGTGTAGCGGACATCGAAAAGCTTTTCGGCGTCGGCTAGTGTCCGGCCATCAATACCGCGTCCGGTCACGGTCGTCTCAGGGTCAAGACCGACCGCGGTGGCAATCGACTCGCTTTGTTGGGCCTGCCCGGCACCGGCCCCCAAACCAGCGGCGCCCAAGGCCATCCCTTTTAGAACACGCCGTCGCGTGGTTGGTGAAATGCCCATTTAGCTCTCCTGAAACGACCAAATATGGAGTGTACGTTGGCGAAACAGCCCGGTGCCTGCAAGCGAAGATGAACACCAACCTGCCTTAATCATCTCAAAATCGCCGGAACCTCCGCCCCAATTCGCCACAATTGCTCGTTAACCAAACACTTGCGCTGTTGGGGCGTGGGCTGAAATTTTGAAATGAAAAGGGGCGAAACATGGCTCTCAGTGTCATCTCTTCGCGAACACGTCAGTTTCGTGATTCACAACCGTCTGACGGCGCCGACCAGAATGACGGTGCGATTGATTTGCGTCCAGGTGATGCAAACCTGCGTGACCATGATCTCCAATTCGCGATAGCGCGGGCACATCGGGCGTTCGAAAATCTCAAACGGTTCCGGCGCACGTCCGGCTGGGCATTCGATGACCAGGCCGAGTCCAAATCAAAACGCCTGGCGGGACGACCGATTGAACGCGCTGCAATCTATCCCGATTCCCATATCCTTCACTTTTCAATTCTCGCGGGACTGGTGCTGGTTGAAGGATTGGCAAACGCCTACTTCTTTTCGACCGGGTCTGATTTGGGACTTCTGGGTGGGTGGCTGCAGGCCATCACAGTGTCCTTTACCAATGTGATCGCGGCATTCTTCATCATCGGCTATCTGTGCATGCGCCACTTGATGAATCCGCAAAAGACCTGGTTCTTCATTCCGGCCCTAATTGGCTTGCCGATCGGCATTGCCTTCATCGTTGTCCTGAACCTTGCCGCCGCGCATTATCGCGATCTGCTCGAGCTCAATGCTGCAATGCTTGCGATCGGTGATAGCGGTGTGACGGGAGAATTACTCGCCCCGCTACCGGCTGTACTGGCGAACCCGTTCGGATTGCAGACTCTGGAAGCGTACCTGCTTTTGACACTCGGCCTGACCTTTGCTGCCATTGCTGCCTTCAAAGGCCGTACATTTGACGACGCGATTCCGGGCTATGGAGTGGTTCAGCGCAAGGCCGAAAAAGCGGCGCGCGATCTCAATCGCTGCATGAAACGGATCGCCGGCACCAAGAATGCGATGCCTGACCAGGTTCAGGATGCGCAAAACCTTCTGATGGACATGGCGACTGACTTTGCAGAGGATCGCCCCGGGCGCAATGAACGCGCCTGAGGGGAAACGTAAATGACGGGTCGCGATTTACTGGGGGTCTTTAACCTCATCATCATTGGAGCCGTACTCGCGGGCGTCAGCTATGCCGCCTTCATCCTGAAGCCGGCCGAATATGACACCGAAACGCTCTGCCTGGCTGGTGCAGTGCCACCCCACACTGTCGTCATCGTGGATAAAACCGATCTCTATTCAGCTGATCAGGCAAGGCAGATATCAGAACTGATCCTCGCCGAACGTGATCGATTGATGGTGGGTGAGCGCCTGTCGCTGTTTGAACTCAATCAGAATGGCGATTTGGCCGATACCAATTCCTTTTCATTGTGCAATCCCGGCAGTGGCGAGCAGGTCAATCCGCTTTATCGCAATCCAAACCGGGTTCAGGCCCGCTATGAGGCCGCTTTTTCAGGGCCACTGAGTGATGCGCTCGCCGATTTGATGACACCCAAGGACGCACCGCAAAGCCCAATCCTCGAAGCGCTGGCGAGACTGGCCGGCGAGGACGGCTTCACGCCCGACGTCCCCGGCCGCCGCATTGTTTTGATTTCCGACATGCTGCAAAATTCGGACGTGTTCACCGTTTATGGCCGACACCTGGGCGAGCTGGACGAGCGCCTTCCTCCGACGGAGGACGTGGTGACAACGCTCGAAGAGACGTTTGGCGATGATTTGCGAGGCAGTGAAATCGAAATCCATCTGGTAGAACGCGACACCTGGGAAGACGATCAGAATGGCCCGTTGCGCGACTACTGGTCCGACGTTTTCAGAGATCTCGGCATCAGGGTCAGATGGGCGACGCTGTAAACACCCTCGCCCAAATCAAAACGTCACCCGATCAGAACGTCCAGACGACCCGCGCGATCGCTGCGTCTTCATCGCGGTCTCCGACCCCGAAACGGTATTCCAGCTCAAAATCGATCCGCTGGCGGTGCGCGCGGTATTCATCGTCGTCGAGCCACCGCGATACCGACACGCCGGGACCGACTTCATAGCGTTCACGCTCCTGAAAACTGTCATCGGAATACTGCGCGACGCCGACGACATAGGGCGTTACGGCCCATCCGTCGCCGATGGCAAAACGACGTCCTTGTCTCGCGGACAGATAGGCCGAGAAATAATCTGGCGCATCTGGAATATATGCGAGATCGCCATAAATACTTGTGTAATTCCAGCTCGTTTCTCCCGGGCGCCAATCCAGCCCGTCTGACCAACCAGCGCTCGCTCTGAGGAGCCAGGCATCGCGCGCCTGATCACCACCGGCGATCATCCGTTCGGCACTCAAATTGAGATCATAGTCCGCCAAGGGTTTCCAACGCGCGCCAATGCCCAACTGAGCCGTATCCGCGTCGAAACTGAAATCGCGACCGCTCATCGAAGCATAGCCACGCCCATAGAGGGTTAGACCCGTTCCCACGCCATTAAGCGCATCTGGCTGCCAACCAAATTCGCCACCAATCTGGCTTTCGACGGGCCCCAGTTCGGGCAGATTCGGCCCGGGATTGCTCGACCCGTCGCGATAACTCAGGAATGTGTACCCGTAATGATTGCGTTCGAGTTGCTCGACCTCCCGGCGCAATCGGTAGCGATAGCCCTCATCTGTATTCGCATTCCGGTCGTACGCATCTATGGCCGCGCGAAACGCGGCTGCGGCAGCGTCTTCATCGTCTGCACCCTTATAGGCATAAGCGACCTCTTCATTGATCAGTTGACGATCCGGATCGAGCAATCGCGCGCGCTCAAAATGTATGACGGCTCGGTCATCC
>CAXBKM010000009.1:0-15602 GCA_963976265.1 uncultured Maricaulaceae bacterium | reverse complement strand
TCTGCCATCATCTTGTCAGCGTCGGTGATGAAGTAAGGCGACAGGTAGCCGCGGTCGAACTGCATGCCTTCAACAACGTCGAGTTCGGTGTCGAGGGATTTGGCTTCCTCAACGGTGATGACGCCTTCATTGCCGACTTTTTCCATCGCCTTGGCGATCATCTCGCCAATTTCACGCTCGCCATTGGCAGAAATCGTACCGACTTGAGCAATTTCGCCCGAATCCTTGATCGGTGTGGAAGAGGCCTTGATGGTTTCGACGACAGTCAGAACGGCTTTTTCGATGCCGCGCTTCAAATCCATCGGGTTCATGCCGGCAGCCACCGACTTCATGCCTTCGCGGACGATGGCCTGAGCCAGTACTGTCGCCGTCGTGGTGCCGTCACCGGCTTCGTCATTCGTACGTGACGCGACTTCGCGGATCAGTTGGGCACCCATGTTTTCGAACTTGTCTGTCAGTTCGATTTCCTTGGCGACCGAAACACCATCTTTTGTGGTGCGAGGGGCACCGAAGGATTTCTCGATCACGACATTGCGGCCTTTCGGGCCGAGCGTCACTTTTACAGCATTGGCAAGCGTATCGACGCCGCGCAGCATGCGCTCGCGAGCATCAGAGCCAAATTTTACTTCTTTAGCAGCCATGGTTTTTATTTCCGTTTTCGGAGTGAATTAAGAGGGATCTGCAAGCGTCAGGGGACGTTGCGATCAGCCTTGGAGAATGCCGAGAATGTCGGATTCTTTCATGATCAGCAGCTCGTCGCCGTCAACCGTGACTTCGGTGCCGGACCATTTGCCGAACAGGATGCGGTCGCCCGCATTGACGTCGAGCGCGCGGACCGAACCATCATCCTTGATGGTGCCGGTGCCAACAGCGACGACTTCGCCTTCCTGAGGCTTTTCCTTGGCGGTGTCAGGAATGATGATGCCGCCCTTGGTTTTGGACTCTTCCTCAACGCGCTTGACCAGCACGCGATCATGTAGAGGACGAAATTTCATGATGTTCTCACCCATTTGATGGTTTCAATGTTGTGGTAGCGTGACCTTTAAAGAGCTTTGGCACTCGCAAGGTCAGTCTGCTAACAACAGGCAGATAAGTGGGCGCGTGGGGGGCGTCAAGACGTGCGTTGCAACTAATTCTCCGCTTGGCCGATGAAACCATCTGTTCCCTTGAAACGTTTGGTCTTACACTCCCCGTGCGTGGGAATGACAAACTGAGGAGAATTCTGGCCATGAAAAGCCAATTGCTATCAATCGCCGCTGGCGCAATGCTCGTCACGGCCTGTACAACAACCGATCCGGTTACCGGCGAGACTTATACCAATAATACGGGCCGCGGTGTCCTGATTGGTGCGGTCGCTGGTGCGGCCCTGGGTTATCTGACCAACACGTCGGATTCGCAGGAAGGCCGCACGAATGCGCTGATCGGTGCTGGTGTCGGCGCTTTGGCCGGTGGTGCGATCGGCAATTACATGGACCGTCAGGAACGCGAAATGCGTGAAGCCTTGCGCGACTCCGGCGTCGGTGTTCGCCGCGAAGGCAATGATCTCTATCTGATTATGCCCGGCGATGTGACATTCGACACCAATTCGTCGGAAATTCAGGGCCGGTTTTTCGCAGTTCTGAATGATGTCGCAGACGTGCTCAACCAGTATCCGGCGACCTATGTCGACGTTGTCGGCCATGCGGATTCCGTCGGCGCGGCCGATTATAATCAGCGCTTGTCCGAACAGCGCGCGCAATCGGTTGCAGGCTATCTGATTGCCCAGCGTGTGTTGCGCGATCGCTTCTATGTGGGTGGTTTGGGTGAAACCTCACCAATTGCATCGAATGATACACCGGCCGGTCGGTCGCAGAACCGGCGTGTGGAAATCATTATTCGCCCGCATACGACGTCATAAAAGCCGACGCATATATGTATTGAATGGCGGCGCGTTCCTTGATGGGGCGCGCCGTTTTCATGGAGCATGTGTCAAACGTTAACGATCTGAAAACGCCCTGTGGCGGAGTCTGGTAAGACACGTCTCAAAAGTGATTCGTGCCAGACGGGGGCAGGATGCCGCGCGCGACCGATATATTGATTGTTTTGACCTATGCGATGATTGCCGTTGTCGCAGCGCTGGCTTTTGATCGTTTTGGTCTGATGTCGACCAGCTTTGCCTGGTTGATGGGCGCGTTTGTATTCCTGATCGCCGGACAGGCGCACAGCGCCGCAGCGCGTTCGATTGAACGCCGCGAACTCGAACAGGAAATCCACGAATTGCAGGCGTCCAACCTGTCCATCGTCGAAGAAATGGAACAGGCCCAGGCGCGTATCGACACAATCGCCGAAGCCATTCGTGCCGAAGCCATTGAGCGTGAAGCGGCTTTGACCAATGAGGTCAAGGTTCTCGAAGATTTGGTGCGGCGCATGGGAGTCGTTCCGCCCTCATCAAGCGGCGTCGCAGCGAGACCCAACCCAACCGGCGAAATCGACATTGAGATTGTGCGCGATGCGCTCGAACAGAACCGCGTGGATCTCTATCTGCAACCGGTTGTCTCCCTGCCACAGCGCAAAACCTATTTCTATGAGAGCTATACGCGTTTGCGTGATGCGACGGGCAGCATTATTGCGCCAGCTGTCTTTATTCGCGCGGCGGAGGAAGCGGGCCTGGTCGGCGAAGTCGACAATTTGCTTCTCTTCCGCTGTATCCAGATCGTGCGCCGTTTGACAAAATCAGACCGGCGCATCGGGATATTCTGCAATCTCTCTTTGCGGTCTTTGACCGACGAAACCTTCTTCCCCGCATTCCTCGACTTTATGCGCCGTAATTCAGATCTCGCCGGGTCGCTGATTTTTGAGATTTCCCAGGCCGCATTTGATAGCCGCACGCCAGCGGCTGCCCGCAATATGGCGCGCCTAGCCGATTATGGCTTCCGTTTCTCAATCGATCAGGTGCGCGACCTCAATATTGACCTGTCAGAAATCCAGCGTGCCGGTGTCCGCTTTGCCAAGGTTGAAGGTGATCGCCTGATCGCGGCCGTTCGCGATGGCGACCAAATCGGTCAAGTCGAAGCCGGGGCCATACGGCCTGAGGACATTGCCGGACTGTTCGCCCGTTATGGTGTCGATCTGATTGCTGAAAAAATCGAGCATGAATCAACGGTTGTTGAAATCCTCGACATTGATGTTGCCTATGCGCAAGGCCATCTCTTTGGCGAACCGCGTCCGGTGAAAGAAGAAATACTGGAAAGCTCGACCGAACAAACCCGCCTCGCCAGCTAACGCCCCTTGCCTTGCGTCCACGAACGCCACACAAGGCGATCATGAAAAGCGCACCCCATCTTTCGAATATTGCCGACCGGTATGACGCGATTTTGTGTGATGTCTGGGGCGTCATCCGCGACGGTCACTCACTGCTTCCCGGCGCAATTGACGCTTTGCGCCAGTTTCGCGAGACACGCGGCCCAGTCGTGCTGATCTCCAATGCGCCGCGCCCGGCCGACGACCTGGCCGATCAGCTGCGGCAAATGGGAGCGCCGGATAATGCCTGGGACGCCATTGTGACATCGGGCGATACGACACGTGCGGCCCTTCGAGAGCGCACACCAGGCAAGGCATTTTTTATCGGACCTGAAGCACGCGATGATGTGTTGTTCGACGATCTCGATATTGAGTTTACAACACTGGACGCGGCGCAATTCGTCATCTGCACCGGCCTTGTCGATGACCTGACAGAAACGCCGGCAGATTACGCCGACCTGCTGGCATCCATTCGCGAGCGTGAACTCGACATGGTCTGCGCCAATCCGGACATTGTCGTTCAGTGGGGCGACCGCCTGATTTATTGCGCAGGCGCGCTGGCGCGCGGGTATGAAGCGCTTGGCGGTACAACAATTGTGTCGGGCAAGCCGCATAAACCGATTTATGATTTAGGCCTTTCAACACTACAGGAATGCGGATTTACGGGCGGCCGGTCAAAAATTCTGGCGATTGGCGATGGCCCTGAAACCGACCTGGCGGGGGCTCGTTCGTTCAAGTTGGATGCTTTCTTTGTCGCGGGCGGAATTCTCGGTGGCGGCAGTGATCTGACCAATCTGTCGCTGGCCGATATGGACGCTGCGCTGGCCGAATATGGTGAGACAGCGCGCTGGGCGTCACCATCCCTCGAATGGTAGGTAGAGCGCAAAGCTGCGCTTTTGTTTGCGATCACTGGACAAGTGGGCCTGATTTCCGGTTAAACCCAAGCCAAGAGATCATTCGGAGCGTCATATAATGAGCATCAAGGACCCCATTCCGCTTGAAGATTTGCAGATCGGTCAATCGGCAAGCCTGACGAATTTGGTCGACGATGCTGCTGTGAGGGCTTTTGCGGAAGTTTCCGGCGATAATAATCCGCTCCATCTCGACGAAGCCTATGCGCGCCGCACCCCGTTTCGCGGGCGGATCGCACATGGCGCACTGATCGCCTCTTACCTGTCTGGCGTGCTGGGCAATGAATTGCCGGGGCCCGGTGCGATTTTTGTGCGTATGGATATTGGCTTTCAAAGACCGGTTCGTATCGGCGATACACTCGTCGCCAAGGCCACGATCAAGGCGATTGATATGAAGACCCGCATCGTCACCATGGATTGTGAATGCACTGTTGGGGATGAAATCGCAATGACAGCAATGGCGACCGTCATGGTACGGACGCGCCGCCGTAAAAACACGACTTGATCACGTCCGATGAAAATCATCACAGGTCCTGACCGCGCGTCGCAGTCCAAAGCCGCCGTATTGGCTCTGGGCAATTTTGACGGCGTGCACGAAGGCCATCAAAGCCTTTTAAACTTGGCGCTTTCCGAAGCGCGCGCTTCGGGGCTGGACAGCGCCGTTGCCTTGTTTGATCCGCATCCAAGGCGCTTTTTCGCACCCGAAAGCCCGCCCTTTCGCTTGATGAGTGCGTCGCGCGGCGCCGCGACTCTCGCGAGAATGGGCTTTGACCGGCTTCACGTTCTGCCGTTTGACGCGGCGATGGCTGCACGATCACCGGAAAGTTTCGTCGTCGATATTTTGAAAAACCTGGTCGGTGCGAAAACAATTATGGTCGGCCGGGATTTCCAATTTGGCAAAGACCGCGCCGGGGACTTCGATGCGCTGCAAAGCCTATGCGCCAAGAATGGTATGACCGCGCACGCCGCAGACCTCGCGCAATCGGGTGGTGAGAAAATTTCCTCCAGCCAGATTCGCTGCGCAATTGGTGAAGGCCGGATGGCTGATGCTGCACAATTACTCGGTCGGCCCTGGACGCTGGATGGCATTGTCGAACTGGGTGACCAACGCGGCCGAGCCATTGGATTTCCGACCGCCAATGTCGCGCTGGGAGATTACGTCCGCCCGGCCTACGGGGTTTATGCCGTGACAGCGCAAATTGAAGGCAAGGACATGGTTTTGAGCGGCGTTGCCAATATGGGGGTGCGGCCGACTGTCGATGGGCAAACCGAACGCCTGGAAGTGCATCTGTTCGATTTCGATGCCGATATTTATGGGAAGACGCTTTGCGTGTCATTCCATGAGCATCTGCGCGGCGAACAGAAATTTGACGGACTGGATGCGCTCAAAGCCCAAATCGAACTGGACGCCAATCGTGCGAAAGCATGTCTGGCCGCTCGCCTCTCTGGACCCGCATGAGAGTGTCTGTTAGAGCCTGAAGCCATGGTTTATGCGGTTTCATTGATACGGCTCAATCGGCGAATTAGCGGCCCGGCCCGTGCGGTTTAAACACTGATACGGGGCCGGGAGACGCCTTTTAAACTGTTCATGACGACTTTCTCCAAGGACCCGAAACGATGACGGACTCAAACGCCGAGACCGGTCGCGACTACCGCGAGACGCTTTTTCTTCCCAAGACAGATTTCCCGATGCGCGCTGGCTTGCCCAAGCAGGAGCCTCAATGGCTCGAACGCTGGGAAAATCTCGACATTTACGGACAGCTCCGCGCCAGGGCTGATGGCCGGGAACGCTTCGTGCTGCATGATGGCCCGCCCTATGCCAATGGCCATATCCATATCGGTACGGCGATGAACAAAATCCTGAAGGATTTTGTTGTGCGCTCGCGCCAGATGCTGGGCCATGATGCCCCCTACATGCCCGGGTGGGACTGCCACGGCCTGCCTATTGAATGGAAGGTTGAGCAAAACTATCGCGCCAAGGGCCGCTCCAAGGATGACATTCCCAAGAACGAATTCCGCGCGGAATGCCGTGCCTATGCGGATCAGTGGCTGAATGTTCAACGCGCTGAATTCAAGCGTCTGGGTGTTCAGGGCGAATGGGACACACCCTACACGACGATGGCCTATGATTCAGAGGCGACCATTGTCCGCGAATTTCTGAAATTCGTCGACAATGGCCTCGTTTATCGTGGGTCCATGCCCGTCATGTGGTCACCGGTGGAACGCACCGCGCTGGCCGAAGCTGAAGTCGAATATCATGACAAGGTCTCTACAACGATCCATGTCCGCTTTCCGCTGCGCGGTGTGAAAAAGGATGGCGTTGCGATCCCGGCTCATTTGACCGGTGCGCACGTCGTGATCTGGACAACAACGCCCTGGACGATCCCGGCCAACAAGGCGATTTGCTATTCGCCGCGGGTCTCTTACGGCGCCTACAAGGTTATCGCAGCCGACGCGGAAGGTTTCACGCCTTGGGCACGCCCCGGTGACCTTCTGATTGTTGCAGATGCGTTGTGGGAGCAGACAGCGGCGGCGGGTAATATCGTCAAGTTCGAACGTGTCAGCGATGTTGATCCCGACGGTTTGATCTGTTCGCATCCTTTCGCGAAAACCGATCTCTATTGGGATTATCCCATTCCCATGCTCGCGGGCGATCATGTGACTGACGAGGACGGAACGGGTTTTGTCCACACGGCGCCAGGACACGGGGCCGACGATTATGTCGCCTGGATGAATGCCAAGGAATGGCATCGCGGCGAGAATGCGATCCCTCACACTGTGGGCGAGGACGGTGCCTTCTTGCCGGATGTCCCGTTGTTTGCGGGTCTCGAAATTGTCCGAACATCAGGCAAGAAAACCGGGCAGGACGGCCCAGCCAATCAGGCTGTCATCACCGCACTGATCGAGGCCGGAAATTTGCTCGCCCGTGGGCGACTGGAGCATTCCTATCCCCATTCATGGCGGTCCAAGGCACCGGTTATTTTCCGCAATACACCGCAATGGTTTGTTGCGATGGATCGCGAATTTGGTGACGGAAAAACACTGCGAGATCGCGCACTGGCAGGGATTGATGCGACGAATTGGGTCCCGAAGGGCGGACGCAACCGTATCCGCTCCATGGTCGAAGGGCGTCCTGACTGGCTGATCAGCCGCCAGCGCGCCTGGGGTGTGCCACTGACGATTTTTGTCAATGCGGAAACCGGCGACATCCTGAACGATGGCGACGTCAATGCGCGCATACTCAAAGCCGTCGAAGCCGATGGGGCGGATGCCTGGTTTGACCGGTCAGCGGCAGAATTTCTTGGCGATACCTACAATCCCGATGAGTGGGAGAAGGTTTCGGATATTCTCGATGTCTGGTTTGATTCCGGATGCACCCATGCCTTCGCGATGGAAGGCAATGAGGCCCACAAATGGCCCGTTGATGTCTATCTGGAAGGCTCCGACCAACATCGCGGCTGGTTCCAGTCCTCCTTGCTGGAATCCTGCGGGACGCGCGGTCGCGCACCTTATGAGGCCGTTGTGACGCATGGTTTCGTCATGGCCGAAGACGGTCGCAAAATGTCGAAATCGCTCGGCAATGTGATTGCGCCAGAGCAGGTCTCCAACCAGTATGGCGCGGAGATCTTGCGGCTCTGGGCGTCGTCCCAGGATTTCACTGCTGATTTGCGGATCGGCGACGCGATCATCTCGACCAGCGTGGATGCCTACCGCAAGCTGCGTAATACAATGCGGTATCTGTTGGGCGCACTGGACGGCTTTGACGAGGAAGAGCGACTGCCGCTGAGTGACATGCCGTCGCTGGAACGCTTCATCCTGCATCGCCTGACCGAGCTCGATGCGACGATACGTGACGGCTATGCCAGCTATGATTTCAAGAAAGTCTATGGCGCCTTGTTCAATTTTTGCATCGTTGACCTGTCGGCCTTCTATCTCGATGTCCGCAAGGACGCTCTGTATTGCGACCGACCCAATTCGACCCGCCGCCGGGCGTGCCGGACGGTCATGGACGCGGTGTTCAACCGTTTGACGACCTGGCTCGCTCCGATCATGCCCTTCACCATGGAAGAGGCTTGGCTCTCGCGCTTCCCGTCGGATAATGACTCGGTTCACTTGCAGGACTTCCCTGAAACGCCTTCGGAATGGCGCGATTCCGACCGTGCGGCGCGCTGGACGGTGATCCGTCGTTTGCGCCGCGTTGTGACGGGCGCGCTCGAAGTTGAGCGCCGTGAAAAGCGCATTGGCTCCAGTTTGGAAGCCGCCCCTGTTGTCCATATTTCTGATGCGGCCTATCGCGATGCTCTGGACGCCGAGGCGCCGGGCGATGTCGAAGAGTTTCTGGCAGAAATCGCAATCACCGGCGCAGCACGACTGGTCGATGATGCCGCACCGGATGGGTCTTACAGGATCGACGATGTTGCCGATGTCGCGGTTGTCGTAAACCGGGCGGAAGGCAGGAAATGCGCACGATCCTGGAAAATCAGTCCTGATGTTGGATCGGATCCGGCTTACCCCGACCTGACCGCCCGCGACGCCGACGCTGTCGCATGGTGGGATTCAGAAAATAAAACGGGAGTGAATTAGATCATGTTTGCACGTCGACATTCGCAAACGGCCCGAATCATCGGCTTCGGAACCGTATTTCTGGTCTTTCTGGCAGATCAATTGTCCAAGCTCTGGGTCCTGCGCGGCCTCGACCTGAACGGTCCGGCCTCCAGTGGCCAGATTGAAATCCTGCCCTTTTTCAATCTGACCATGGTCTGGAATATGGGGATCAGTTTTGGTCTCTTTCCGGCAGAAAACACCGTCATGCGTGTGGTGTTCATAGTCTTTTCCGTGGCCGTCTCGATTTATCTGGCGTCCTGGATCTGGCGCTCTACGCGGCAATTGCAGGCGATTGCCTGCGGTATGATAATCGGCGGCGCATTGGGCAATGCGCTCGACCGTATCGTTCATGGGGCTGTCGCCGATTTCCTGGATTTCTCCGGATTGTATTTCCCATGGGTGTTCAACATTGCCGACGCGGCCATTTCGGTGGGTGTTGTTCTCCTGCTGCTCGACTTTTTCATCCATGGTGAAGACGGCAAGTGAAGCTGAGGCTGGCCTGTCAGCGATCACTTGTTTAAAAGAAGCATCCAAACACCCAATGGGAGTGCCTCCATGCGTCAGCGCGCGATTATATTTTCTGTCTGTGCGGTTGCCATCGCCGTTTCGGCCTGCACCAATGTGCGTCGGGCCATGGGCGCCGAGAAAGTGACACCGGACGAGTTTCGGGTCGTTACGATCGCCCCATTGACGGTTCCGCCCGAGTATAATTTGCGCCCGCCGCGTCCCGGTGAGCCCCGCCCGGAAGAGATTTACCCAGATCAGGCGGCGCGGACTGCCTTGTTGGGAAGTTCCGGTAATTTTGAAGGCAGCGATGGCGAGGCTCTTCTGGTCGCGCGCGCAGGTGGCGGCGAAGCCGATCCGTTTATCCGTGCGATCATTGATGGCGAAACGGCCGGTGTCGTACGCAAGACGCGCGGCTTCTCTGACCAAATCATGTTCTGGCGTGATGGCAATGCACCGGTTCTGTCGGAAGGCGAAACACCGATTGATGCCGAAGAAGAAGCCGAACGCATCGCCCGCGATCAAGCACGGGCCGACGCCTTGACCGGTGGAGGTCAGGTTGAAATCGAGCGTGATCGCGGCGGTATTGGCAAACTGCCTGGCCTCTAGCGGTCAACATCTGCAGTCCTTGACCACATCGGCTCCAGACCCAAGGTTTGGACCATGAGCGCTATCCGTCGTCTGTCATCTGGAACTGTCAACCGTATAGCCGCTGGCGAAGTGGTTGAACGGCCCGCCGCCGTCGTCAAGGAATTGGTCGACAACGCGCTGGATGCCGGCGCACGTTCGATTTCAGTTACGGTTGAAGGCGGCGGGCTATCCCGCCTTTTGATCGAAGATGACGGATCGGGCATGGACGCCGACGCCCTCCTGCTCGCAGTTGAACGGCATGCGACATCCAAGCTCCCGATTGCAGAAAATGGAGATGATGATCTCCTGCATATTTCGACGCTGGGGTTTCGCGGGGAAGCACTGCCCTCCATCGGATCCGTTGCACGCCTGACCATCACGACCCAGACGAGCGATAGCGATGACGCCTGGGCATTGACCGTCGACGGTGGCAAGAAGGGCGATATATGCCCGGCGGCCAGTCGCGGTCAGGCCGGAACACGGGTTGATGTTCGCGACCTCTTTTACGCGACGCCCGCGCGGCTGAAATTCATGAAATCGGAACGCGCTGAATCCAACGCCATCGCGGACATTATGCGCCGCCAGGCTTTGTCGCGCCCAGATGTCGCCTTCGCCTTGATCATAGAAGGGCGCACGCGCCTTAATGTCGCTGCCGAAATGCTGGTCGGTGCGGATGCCCGCAAAGCCCGCATGGCCGATATTCTGGGCCGGGAATTTGGTGACAATGCCCTTGAGGTCAAAAGTGAGCGCGAGGGCATAACGATTTCCGGCTTTGCCTCTTTGCCGACCTTTAATCGCGGTTCGGCGATGCACCAATATCTCTTCGTCAATGGGCGACCCGTGCGGGACAAATTGCTCGGCGGCGCGGTTCGTGGTGCCTATCAGGATTTCCTGGCCCGCGACCGTCATCCGGTCGTTGCGCTGTTTATCGACCCTCCGCCGGGCCTTGTAGACGTCAATGTTCACCCCGCCAAAACGGAAGTGCGGTTTCGCGACGCCGGGCTGGTGCGCGGCCTGATCGTCGGCGCGCTGCGCCATGCGCTGGCGGGCTCCGGGCACCGGGCATCAACGACTGTGTCGGACTATGCCCTTGGACGCGCGCGAGCAGAGGGCGAACGGGCCGGAACGCCCGATGCCATGCTGGCCGGGTGGGGCCGATCCCAATATGGCAGTGCCACGCCGCCCCCCCAGACGGGGCCCGGCCTGTCAGCACGGGTTGAACCGGATTATTCGACAGATCACGCGCCGGACACACCTCTTTCCGAACCCGCGGCCGACAGTCCACTGGGTGTCGCACGCGCGCAATTGCACGAGACCTATGTTGTGGCCCAAACCGCCGATGGAATGGTGATTGTGGACCAGCACGCCGCCCATGAACGCCTCGTCTATGAGCGCATGAAAACAATGATGGCCGGGCAGGGCGTCGCGAAACAGGCACTGCTCGTGCCCGAAATCATTGATATGGATGAGGCCGAAGTGCGCCGCATCCTTGATCGTGCCGAAGAACTCGCTGAAATGGGGCTGGTCGTTGAAGCATTTGGTGTCGGCGCGATTGCCGTGCGTGAGGTTCCGGCCCTCTTGGGCAAGCTCAACGTTCAGGGCCTGATCCGCGATCTGGCCGATGATCTCGCCGAATACGATGCCGCACTGTCTCTGAAAGAAAAGTTCGAGGATGTGGTGGGCACAATGGCCTGTCATGGGTCTGTGAGGGCCGGTCGACGCCTGACGGGCGAAGAGATGAATGCCCTCTTGCGCGAGATGGAAACGACGCCGCATTCAGGTCAGTGCAATCATGGCCGTCCGACCTATGTCGAGTTGAAGCTGAAAGACATCGAACGTCTGTTCGGGCGGCGCTAAAACGTCGTTAGAGAAACACGATGATTTTGAGCAGTGTGATTCAGATATATTTTAAACCTGTCTCCTAATGTCACTGATCCGGGCGTGTTGCATCCCGTTATTTCTGTGATGTTGGAGCATTTGATGTTGCGCAAGTTTTTCCCCGCCATTGGAGTTTTGGCACTGGTCTTGGCTGTCTCAGGACTGTTTGCCGCTAATGCCATCCAGCAGGCGAACGATCATGCCCGCGCTGAAGCGGGACGAGATGTTATTGTTCGCCTCTCAATGATTATCGGAGAGGTTCAACGCGAACGCGCTCTGATCTCGACTTTTGGCTCAACACGCATTCGGGCAAGTGAGAGCGAAGCGTTTCGCGATGTGTCGACCGTTGACGCGTACCGGGACATGCTCGTCCCTGATATTCAACGCCATGTTAGCGCTGGAGGTCCGCTTTTCGGGCATCGTGTCGCCCTGTCGGACATTTATTCATCACTTGAAAGACTGGACGGTATTCGCGCTGCGGCCCGGTCAGACGACGCCGACCCTCTGGAAACATTTATCGCCTATGGCGAGGTGATTTCCGTACTGCAGGCCGCGTCGGACAGTCTGTATGAAGAACTCGATATTCCACACTCCCATCAGTCAATTGAGCCCAAGCTGATCTATCTGGCCGAGTATCTGGAGCGCGAACGCGGTTATGGGTTGATGACGATCACCGGCGTCGCTTCGCAGTTGGAACTGACGCGCGCGCGCCAAGCCAATCTCGCAGCGCTTGCAGACCTTCAGTCTGAAATTCAAGCGGTGCACAGCGACGATCAGTTAACGCCGCTGCTGGTCCCCTTCATGGCTGAAATGCCACAGATTGATGATCAGTTTCGCGGTGTGACGCTGGCATCCAATGATCCGGAAACTGTGCAGGCGATCCATGACTGGTTTGGCGCATTGTCCAGCCAGATCAATCATGCCCGCCTTCTTCACACGCGTCTGCTGGCCGGATCCGAGGGTGAATCCGTCAGTTGAGGCTTTAGCGTGACGTCATGAATATGATCTTCGCCGCGCCATAAACCCGCTCGTCGCGAATGTCCCAGTCCGGCAGTTCAGGTGTTTCCTCCTTGCCGACTTCCAGAATGACAAGAGCTTCGGGCGCGAGCCAGTTGCCGACTTTCAGCTCGGCGATCGCCTGGGGTCCAAGACCCTGTTGGTAGGGTGGATCAAGGAAGGCGAGATCGAACGTATCACCGACACCAGCCGGCTTCTCGCCCAGATCAGCCGCGCTGCGTCGATGAATGCGTGTGTTTCCAAACAGCTGAAAGGTTTCGACATTTGTACGGATCGCGCCACGCGCGGATGCGGAATTTTCTACAAACAGGCAGAAACCGGCTCCGCGACTAATGGCTTCAAAACCAAGCGCGCCGGACCCGGCAAACAGATCAATCACCCGCGCGCCATCCAGTGCCGGGGCCCATTGCGCATGTGCGATCACATTGAACATTGCTTCGCGCGCACGGTCCGATGTCGGGCGCGTATCGCGACCATCGGGCGTGACCAGGGCCCGGCCTTTAAGATTGCCTGCGACGATCCTCATGCTTTTTTCAGCAGATGCCCGCACTGGTCCTGAAGAATACGTTCATTGACGGGTTTGATCTCTCCGGGTGACAAATGTCCCAACTGGAAAGGCCCATAGGCGACACGGATCAGCCGGTTGACCACGAGGCCCACAGCATCAAGTGCCTTTCTTACTTCGCGATTCTTGCCTTCGCGAAGCGTGACAAGAAGCCAGACATTTGACCCCGTGGCGCGTTCGACCTCGACTTCGATCGGGCCATATTTGACGCCATCCACGGTGATGCCGCTCTTGAGGCGTTGAATCGCGGCTTCGTCGATTGTGCCAAAAGCGCGCGTCCGATAGCGCCGTGTCCAGGCTGTGGACGGCAATTCCAGAGCGCGTGATAGAGCACCATCATTTGTCAGCAGCAACAGACCTTCAGAGGTCAGATCAAGCCGGCCAATTGAAATGACCCGGCCAATATCTTTGGGCAATTTTTGAAACACGGTTTCACGCCCTTCCGGATCATTGTGTGTCGTAACGAGACCGGACGGCTTGTGATAGCGCCAGAGTTTGGTCTTTTCCGGTGCCTCAATTTGTTTGCCATCGACGCGAATATCATCCTTGGCGGACACCTTGAATGCCGGGGTTTTGAGCTTTTGACCGTTCACCGTCACACGCCCTGCTTCGATCATGCGTTCGGCTTCGCGGCGACTGGCGACCCCGGCGCGCGCTAGACGTTTGGCGATGCGTTCTTCGGATGCATTCGTATCGGTCAAGGCTTGACCCCCGGCTTGGCGCGTCCTACCGCCCGGATATGGGTGAGGATCGCGATATATCGTTTATGCGGCTGGCGATGGGTCAGGCGCAAGCCGCGGCTGCAACTGGCGAGGCACCAATTGGGGCCGTCATTGTTGACCCGGCGACCGATCAGATCGTCGCGACCGCTCACAACCGGCCTATCGGCCATCATGATCCGACCGCCCACGCAGAAATCGAAGCACTGCGAAAAGCCGGCGCGGTGATCGGTAATTACCGTCTGACCGGGTTGGAATTATTCGTGACACTGGAGCCGTGTGCCATGTGTGCTGGCGCGATCAGTCATGCCCGCATTGGGCGGCTCGTTTTCGGAGCCAGCGACCCGAAGGGCGGGGCCGTGATTCACGGACCCAAATTCTTTGACCTGCCGACCTGTCACTGGCGGCCACAAGTCGATCATGGCGTGTTGTGGGAAGAAAACTCGGCACTGTTGAAAGCCTTCTTCAAGGCGCGGCGACGCAAGAACGGAGACTAATAGATGGCATATGATCCCGACCTCGCAGACAGGATGGAAGCCGAACTTGTCACGCGTGGCGCCGCACCGGTTCGCAAAGCCATGTTTGGCGGTATCGCCTTCATGGTCGGCGGCAATATGAGCTATGGTACGTCGCGGAATGAAATGCATGTCCGCGTCGGGCCAGACGCCTACGAGACAGCGCTGGCTAAACCCGGTGCGGGGCCGATGGAGTTTACCGGTCGGTCGATGAAGGGCTGGATCACGGTTGAAGGACCGTCCGATCTCTCAAACGAGGAGATTGGCGCTTGGGCGGACATGACCCTCGCCTTCGTGAAAACGCTGCCCGTCAAGTAAAGGCGGCAAGCCGGGCTTCCAGCCCGGCCTTGACCTCCGGCCATTCGTCGCGAAGGACTGAAAACCAGACCGTATCGCGCAAATCACCGCGCCAGGTCCGCATTTGACGGCGTAGCCTGCCTTCATACCTGGCACCCATTTTCAGCATGGCGGCTTGCGAGCGTTTGTTAAGTCCGTGGGTTTTGAGCTCTGCGCGTTCGGCGCCACAATCAAACAGGCGATCTAAAAGCAAGTGCTTGCAGGCCGGATTGACGACTGTGCCGCGCGCGTCGGCGACATACCAGGTCCAGCCGATTTCGGCGCGGGCATTCATTGATGAAATAACCAGATAGGCCGAATGCCCAACGGGTGCATTGTCGGATTTTCTGTAAATCACATGGCTGATCTGACGACCGGTCTTGTGTTCGGTCAGCATCAGATTGAACCAGCGATCGAAATGCTCGCCATCCCCGCGCAGCGTCATCAAGGCCCAGATGTCTTGGTCGTCGGCAAGCGGCCGCAGGACTTCACGATGATGGCTTTCCAGGGGTTCAAGCCGCACAAATTCGTTTTCCAGAACAGCAGGGGTCAGGTCCATCAGGCGGCTCCGATCAAGCGAGCAGTACAAGGCCCCGTATCACATAGATGACGCCAATCCCCGTCACGATCCATTTCGTTGCGT
>CAXBKM010000008.1:0-16616 GCA_963976265.1 uncultured Maricaulaceae bacterium | reverse complement strand
GGTGACATGTCGCCGCTCTTTCAGATGATCGTCGATAATGCGCCGCCGCCACCCGTCGATGAGGACGGTCCGCTCCAGCTGCAGGTTAGTGCGCTTGATTATTCCAGCTATACCGGCGTGATCGGCATTGGCCGCATTCGCCGCGGACGGCTCGCCAAGAACCAGGCGGTGACCGTGATTGGTGCGGACGGCAAGACACGGCGCGGACGTGTTCAGCAGGTATTCGGGTTTCACGGACTGGAACGCGTCGAGATGGATAGCGCCAATGCCGGTGACATCATCACATTTACCGGCATTGAAGACTTGAAGATATCCGACACATTGTGTGCGCCCGATGCCGTTGAGGCCTTGCCGCCGCTGAGCGTTGACGAGCCGACCATCGCAATGACGTTTCAGGTCAATGACTCCCCCTTTGCAGGACGCGAAGGCAAATACGTCACCAGCCGTAATCTGGGCGACCGCTTGCAACGCGAATTGATCCACAATGTCGCGCTGCGCGTTGAACAGCTCGACGACGCCGATAAATTCAAGGTTTCCGGGCGCGGCGAGCTACACCTGTCCGTATTGATCGAGACCATGCGCCGCGAGGGCTTCGAGCTGGCAATTTCCCGTCCGCAAGTCGTGACCAAGGAAATCGACGGCGTGATCAATGAGCCGTGGGAAAACCTCGTCGTTGATCTGCCCGAAGAGTCTCAGGGCGCGATCATGGAAAAGCTTGGCACCCGCAAGGGCGAGCTGACCAATATGGTTCCAGACGGGCAGGGGCGTGTCCGCCTCGACTATAATATCCCGACACGCGGCCTGATTGGCTTCCGGTCCGAATTCCTTACCGCGACATCAGGCGCAGGCCTGATGTTCCACACCTTTGATCATTTTGCACCGCGTGCTGCCGGTGAAATCGGGCAGCGCCATAGCGGTGCACTCGTGTCGATGGTGGATGGCAAGGCGCTGGCATTCGCGATCTGGAATCTTCAGGACCGTGGCAAAATGTTTATCGGCCATGGTACTGAAGTCTATGAAGGGCTGATCGTCGGCATTCACAACCGCGACAATGATCTGGTCGTCAATCCAACCAAGGGCAAGCAGCTGACCAATATGCGGGCCTCTGGCACGGACGAAGCGGTCGTCCTGGTCACGCCGATCCGGACGACGCTGGAATTTGCCCTGGAATTCATCAATGACGATGAGTTGGTCGAGGTGACGCCGCTGTCTATCCGTATTCGCAAGCGCTGGCTCAAAGAACATGAGCGCAAGAAAGCCAGCCGCGCCGTCGCCTGATCGTTGACGATCAAGCGTCCGGCATGGGCGTGATGAGGTTGGGGTTTTCGCTGACCAGGATGAGATGTCCATCCGGGTCATGAAAGGCGAACTCACGCCTTTCATCATCATAACTGACAGGGCCCCATTCAACCGATACCCGGTCCTTGACCCCTTTATAGAGCCGCCGGACGTCGTCAACGCGCAGCGTGATCGTGCCTTTTCGATCGGGGTCGGGATGATCCCGCCCCGGTTCAAAAATGGTCATGCGCGCCGCGTTCTTTGACAGGGACAGCGAAGTGCGTCGTCCATTTTCAGACTGCGCCTCGCCTTCGCGAAAGCCGAGCACGCCGCAATAGAATGCGGCAGCACGTTCCAGATCGGCGACCGGGATTTCGGCCGACGATTTGTTTGTCACGGTCGAACCCTATTCGGTTGTGTCGGCCATCATGGCGTCGCGCAAGGCCCGGAATTCATTACCGTCATACCAGTTGGGCCACTGGTCCGAATTGATGATCAACTCACCAGTATTGGCCATCATTTGGACATCACGCGCCAAGCCATCAAAGTCCCAATCGTGCGAGAATTCATCGGCCGGACCGTGATAGGCGCGAGCGCGGTAGGCGGCCTGCATTTCTTCGCCATAAGACGCGCCGTGTTCAATGCTGACCGAGCCTCCATCAGCGTAAAGCATCGGCACGCCGAGCTTGGCCAATGAGATATGATCCGAGCGATAGAAATAGCCCGCTTCCGGATTGGGGTCGGGGGCAAGGGTGCGGCCCTGTTCGCCCGCAGCCACGGCGAGCAAATCCTCGATCTCTGATGCGCCATAGCCAACGACGACGACATCACTGGTTGCCCCAACGGGGAGCATGCCGTCCATATTCACGCCGGCGACAATCTGATTGAGTGGCACCAAAGGATCGGCAGCGAAATACGCGGACCCCAACAGGCCGGATTCTTCAGCTGTCACGGCGACAAAAAGGGTCGAGCGTTCCGGTTGCTCGCCCGCGGCAAATCGCTCAGCGATCTCCAAGAGGGCTGACGTGCCGGTGCCGTTGTCGACCGCACCATTATAGATGCCGTCTTCGCCATCGGGTACGTCGCGAATTCCGATATGGTCCCAATGGGCCACATAAAGCATATATTCGTCAGGGCGTTCTGATCCGCGAACGACGCCGGCAACATTGCGCGATTCCATCCGGCGTGCCTCGGTCTCAAGATGGGCATAGGCCGTCACATTTGGCAGTTCTATCGGTTCGAACCCGGGTGTTTGGGCCTGTGTTTTCAGCGTATCATAATCGAGCCCGACAGCGGCCAGAAGCTCGCGCGCGCGCTCATTGCTGATCCAGGCTTCAACCGGAGAGAAGCTGACGGAACCTTCCGGGCGCTGGAGGTCAAATTGAGGCCCGGACCAGGAATTTTCAACGACATTCCAGCCATAGCTGGCCGGCGCCGTTTCATGAATGACGATAGCTGCGGCTGCGCCCTGGCGGGCCGCTTCCTCGTATTTATAGGTCCAGCGACCATAATAGGTCATGGAACGACCATTGAAGAGGTCGGGATTTTCGGTTTCAAAACCGGGATCATTAACTAGGATCAGAACGGTTTTGCCCTCGACATCGAGCCCGGCATAATCATCCCAGCCATATTCGGGGGCAACGACGCCATAGCCGACAAAGACGACATCAGAATCGACGACATCAATGATGTCTTCCAGCGTCCGAGTGCCGAAAACAACGTCCGACCCCAATTGCAAGTCCATCGGGACGCCATTGACCGAAATGCCCATCGAGGAATTGGCTTCATTCAGCGTGGCCTCGACCAGTGGGACAGGCTGGAAATAGGTTCCGTTCGTGCCGCCCGGTTCCAGACCTGCCGCCATCATCTGATCGGCGATCCACTGGCTCGCTGCGCGGCCACCGGGCAGGGCCGGGGCGCGGCCTTCAAACTCGTCGGACGCCAGCGTTTGAATACGCCAGGCCAGATCGCCGCCCGTAATTTCAGACGATGTCTCACACGCTGGCGGGCGTGAATTGTCGGTATTGGCCAGGGCTTCATCACTGAAAGGTACAGCCGGATTATCCGAGGCATTCGCCGCGTGAAATGCGTCGCAGCTATTGTCAGCCATTTCCGTTTGAGTTGTCGTATCGGTTTCGGCCATATCGGTCGAAGTTGCCCCGTCATCCGCAGAGGGCGAGCAGGCCGCGATCAGCAGCCCTGCCAAAGGGTAAAGTATCCGGTGTTTCATGGATCAAAAGTCCTTCAAATGATTGTTTGAAGCGCTTGAACGCGCTGTCTTGTGTCAGCCGATCCGTCGACCAGTGCTTGTCATTGAGCACATATCCGTCATGCGCCAACCCTCGGCGGTATTGATGAATCGGCAACGGAAATAATCCTGCCGATGAACACCGCGCGGGCGATATGTCATTGCATCGATTGCGACCGTAGAATTGGGTCGGATGCGGTTATAGCGCTCAAACTGGTAAACCGCGATTTCACGCTGAGTGGTCGGGTCTGCAACTGGCAAATCGAGAATACAGGGCGGTGGCTGGGTCAGTACGCCCAGCATTGTGCCGCCGGTATAGCCTTGAGAGCCCCACAAATGGTTGTTGATGTAGGGATCGTTGCGAATAAGGGCGCTGCGTGCCGCGCCTTGCGCTGAATTGTTGATCAGCGTCTGGCGATCGTGGGAAATGACGGCCCGGAAAATTGCGAGTTCCTGACTATTGGGAGCTCGGCAGGTCGGCTCAACAAAGGTCGGGGCTGACGTTGTGGTACAGGCAGCCGCCAGTGGCGCGAGTGCGACCAGGGCGGTGAGGGCTTTGCGAAACGATTTCATATTGTCTTCCGATTGGCGACCAGATCATCCACAACACCGGGGTCGGCCAGCGTCGTGACATCCCCCAGATTGTCGAACTCATTCTCTGCGATTTTGCGCAGAATTCGACGCATGATCTTACCCGAACGCGTTTTGGGCAAGCCCGGAGCAAATTGAATCGCGTCCGGTGTGGCAATCGGGCCGATTTCAGAGCGCACATGCGTTCGCAAATGACCAGACAGGACGTCGCTGTCTTCGACGCCCTGATTGAGCGTCACAAAGCAGTAAATGCCTTGCCCCTTGATGTCGTGCGGGAAGCCGACCACGGCCGCTTCGGCGACGTCCGGGTGAGAGACCAGCGCGCTTTCGACCTCGGCTGTGCCAAGGCGGTGGCCGGATACATTCAATACGTCATCGACGCGGCCCGTTATCCACCAATAACCATCTTCATCGCGCCGCGCGCCATCGCCGGTGAAATATAGACCGGGATAGGTCGCAAAATAAGTGTCGAAGAAACGCTCATGATCTCCATAGACGCTGCGCATCTGGCCGGGCCAAGACCCCTTAAGCACCAAATTTCCGCTGGTTGCGCCGTCCATGAATTCGCCCTCGGCATCGACGAGAGCGGGCTCGATCCCGAACATAGGCAAGCTGGCAGATCCGGGCTTCAGCGCGGTCGCGCCGGGTAGGGGCGTGATCAGGGCGCCGCCCGTTTCGGTCTGCCACCAGGTATCAACAACCGGACAACGCTTTTCACCAACGATTTCGTAATACCAATTCCAGGCGGCCGGATTGATAGGTTCCCCGACGGTGCCAAGCAGGCGCAGGGATGACCGTGAATGCTTTTTGACGGGCGCGTCACCAAACCGTTCCAGTGCGCGGATCGCGGTAGGCGCGGTGTAGAGAATCTCAACTTGATGCTTGTCGACAATGGCCCACATCCGGTCTGGACCGGGATAGGTCGGCACGCCTTCAAACATGAGGGTTGTGGCGCCATTGGCGAGCGGTCCGTAGACGATATAGCTGTGGCCCGTGACCCAGCCGACATCGGCGGTGCACCAGTAAATCTCGCCTGGATTGTAATCAAAGACATACTCATGGGTGAGTGAGGCCCAGACCATATATCCGCCGGTGGTGTGCAGGACGCCCTTCGGTTTGCCGGTTGATCCTGACGTATAGAGGATGAAAAGCGGGTCTTCGGCATTCATCGGCTCTAGTGGGCAATCAGCCTCAACGCTGTCCGCTATGTCATGATACCAGTGGTCGCGCGCCTCAAGGAAGCCGACATTGCCGCCTGTATGTTTGATCATGACGACGGCTTTGACATTCGGTGTTTTGAGCAGGGCCTTGTCGACATTGGCTTTCAGCGGAATCGTCTTGCCGCCGCGCACGCCTTCATCGGCCGTGATCACAAAGTCCGATTGGCAATCTTCGATCCGTCCGGCGATTGAGTCGGGAGAAAACCCGCCAAAAATTACCGAATGCACGGCTCCAATGCGCGTGCAAGCCAACATCGCATAGGCGGCTTCCGGGATCATCGGCATGTAAATCGTGACGCGGTCGCCCTTTTTGACGCCGACCTTCTTCAGCACATTGGCGAAGCGGCAAACATGCTCATGGAGCTCACCATAGGAAATTTTGGCGTCATCATCCGGACTGTCGCCTTCCCATATAATTGCTGTATCGTTTTTTCGTTCCGGCAAATGGCGGTCCACGCAATTATAGCAGGCATTCAACACGCCATCGGCGAACCAGCGAATATGGAGATCGTCCTTGGCCCAGGAAACGTCACTGATTTCAGACGGGGCCTTGATCCAGGAAATACGTTTCAGCTCGTCGCGCCAGAAACCTTCAGGGTCCGCAATCGACTGGCGGTATTTGGCTTCGTAATCGTCTTCATTGATGTGAGCGCGTTTCGCCCAAGCGTCTGCCTTCACATGAGGCGGAGGGTCAGAGCGCATCAAGCGGTATCTTGATGTATTGGCGACCCTCATCATCCGCCGGGGGCTTTTCACCGGCGCGCATATTGATCTGAACCGATGGCAATATGAGCTGTGGCATGGCGAGTGTTTTGTCGCGCGCTGTTCGCATGGCCACGAATTCGTCCTCACTGGTTCCATGACCGACATGTATATTATTGGTCTTTTGCGCGCCGACCGTGGTTTCCCATGCGAAGGTTTTGCGCGTTTCTGTTTCATAATCATGGCACAAAAACATGCGGGTTTCATTGGGCAGGGCAAAGAGGCGTTGAATTGACTGATAGAGCTGGCGCGCATCGCCGCCGGGAAAATCACAGCGCGCCGTACCAAAGTCCGGCATGAAAAGTGTGTCGCCGACGAAGATGGCATCTCCGATCAGAAAGCTCATACAGGCTGGCGTATGCCCGGGCGTCCAGATGGCGGTTGCGTCCATAGCGCCGATTCGGAATGTTTCGCCGTCCGCAAATAAATGATCGAATTGCGAGCCATCTGCGCGAAACGCCGCTTCGGCACCGAACAGCTTTCCAAAAACACGCTGGACCTCTTTGACATTCTCGCCAATGGCGATTTTTCCGCCAAGCTGGTCTTTGAGCCAGGGCGCAGCCGACAAATGATCGGCGTGAATATGGGTTTCCAAAATCCAGTCTATGGTCAGGCTTTCGCCTTTGACAAAGCCGACAACTTCCTCGGCCGTTTGGGTGTTCGTACGCCCGGATGCGGCGCAATAATCGAGCACAGGGTCTATAATGGCGGCATGCCGGGTTGTCGGATCCACAGCGATATGCGTCACCGTATTGGTCGTTTTGTGGAAAAAGCTGGTGATGTCCGGGCGCGTCATACAGGTATCCTGAAATTTTCGTGACTGCGAACTTGCACAAGATTCTCCGCTGACGAAAGATGCACACAACATTATCCAAGGGGAGTCGCATGACGATGGGTGGCCTGGAAGATCTCGATCCGAAAACAATTGCGCAACAAATGAAGTCTGGCGAAATCATACTCGTCGATGTTCGTGAACCGCGCGAATATGGCACGGAACGCATTCACGGTGCTTTGCTTCATCCTCTTTCGACGCTGGAGCCACTATCCATGCCAGTCGATGCCAAGCGGCGTGTGGTTTTGCATTGCGCCGCCGGTCGCCGGTCCGCCATGGCCGCGATGCGCTGTCAGGATGCGGGTGTGAATGTTGATGCCCATATGGCCGGTGGCCTGGGCGCGTGGAAAGCGGCGGGTCTGCCGACCATCGAGATCGACCCTGAAACCGGCGATATCGTCGATAAACGTTAGTGACGAACCTGGTTCCATAGAGCCATCTTTATTAAAAACTGCACAAAACCCGGCCTCTGTGCATCTCGCTACTTGTTTTAGCGTGTTAAAACGATATGTATCTCCGCGACTGAACAAAACGCGGTGAATAACATGATCGAAAAGACGCCTTCAAAACCCCGCCAGGCTCCTGATTCGGCGGGCCTCTATGCTGCATTCGTCGCGCTTCAGAATGCCGACGAAGCCGCGCGCTTCTTTGGAGATATTTTTACGCCCGGTGAGTTGGCCACACTGGCCGAGCGCTGGCGTGTTGCGCGTCTGCTGGATGGCGGCGGCAAAACCTATCGCGAAATCGCAGAAGAGACTGGAGCGTCCACTGCAACTGTGACACGCGTCGCGCGTTTTCTGCTGCAGGAAAACAATCAGGGCTACCGATTGATCCTCGACCGTTTGAAAGAGACATCGTCATGACGGAAGCTCGCCTCAATCTCGCTGTCCAGAAATCCGGTCGCCTTGCCGATGGCGGGATGGACTTGCTCAAACGCGCGGGTCTGCGCTTTGCCTACGGCCGTGATGCACTGCACCGTCGCGCCGAAAACATGGCGCTGGATCTGCTGTTGTTGCGCGATGATGACATCCCCAGCTTTGTTGCGGGTGGGGCCTGTGATTACGGCATTGTTGGTGAGAACGTCCTTTATGAAGTGCAGGCCCGATCTGACCGATATGCCAATCTGGAAGTCGCGCTCAAACTCGGTTTTGCGGGCTGCACATTGAAACTGGCCGCGCCCAAGGACGGGGCCATTCGCAAACCGGAAGATCTCGATGGCAAGGCTGTTGCGACCAGCTATCCGGGGCTGACGCGGAAATTCCTGAGCGATCGCGGCGTCACGGCAGAGATCGTCGAGATGCGTGGCTCGGTCGAGGTGGCTCCCAATATGGGCATTGCCGATGCGATCTGCGATTTGGTGTCGACCGGCGCAACACTCGAAGCCAATGGCCTGGTGGCTTTTGAGACGGTGCTGGAGAGCGAAGCGGTTCTGGTGCGGCGCAAGAATGGGCGCAATGGCCCCGTAGCCGACGTTGCGAACACACTGATCGAACGCGCCCAGGGCGTGATCGCCTCGGCGCAAACCAAATATATTCTTTTGAATGCGCCCACAGACCGGCTGGAAGATATCAAACGGCTTCTACCGGGTTCTGATGCACCCACGATCGCCGCTGTGGCCGGCCGTGACGATGTGGTGGCCGTGCATGCCGTCTGTCGTGAGCAAGTCTTCTGGGGGACGCTGGAGCGCCTGAAAGCAGCTGGCGCGCGCGCCATCCTTGTTCTGCCTATTGAAAAGATGATGGCCTGACCATGTTGAAAATTGTCGATTGGGGAATGCTGTCACGAACCCAGCGTGACGGCGTTTTTGAGCCGCCCGCCGAAGCGAATTTTGCGCAGGTTGCTGCCGTTGAAATTGTCGAAGGGATCAGGCGCGGCGGTGACAGCGCGCTGCACGATTACGCGATGCGTTTCGATGGTGTGACGCTTGACGAATTTCGCGTGTCAGCGGGCGAAATTGACACGGCGCGTGCCGAACTGGCCGCGGAAGATGAGACCGCGATTCGCGCTGCCGGAGACGCTGTGCGGCGGTTCCATGAATTGCAGGGCCTTAACGCTTACTGTGTGGAAACTTGGCCGGGCGTAGCGGCCAGCCGCCGTGTGCTGCCGGTTGAATCAGCCGGTCTTTACGTTCCTGCGGGCAGTGCGCCTTTGGTGTCGACGCTGATCATGCTGGCCGTCCCTGCGCAAATCGCAGGCGTGCCCCGCATCGCCATCTGTGTGCCGCCGGGAAAAGACGGCAAGGTGAATGCGACCGTCTTGGCGACAGCGAGCCTGTTGGGCCTGAATGAGATCTACGCGATTGGCGGCGCGCAGGCGATTGCGGCTCTGGCCTTCGGTTTGGGCGGGTTGCCGCGCGCCGACAAGATATTCGGGCCCGGTAATGCGTATGTCGCTGCTGCCAAAACCCATGTGTCACAGCTGCCTGGTGGACCAGCCATCGATCTTCCGGCTGGCCCCAGTGAAGTGATGGTGATTGCTGATGGCGACGCGCGGCCTGATTTCGTGGCCGCTGACCTGCTCGCGCAGGCCGAGCATGACCCCATGGCGAAAGTTGTCCTGGTCTGTGACACGATCGAAATCCGTGATGAAGTTTTCAAAACCGTCGAAGGCCAGTTGGCGGCTTTGTCACGATCGGATATCGCAGCGCAGGCAATGGCAAATTCCGTCTGTGTTTTGGCTTCGCAGGACTCATGGTTGGATGTGATCAATTGCGCCGCACCCGAACATCTCATCCTCCAGATCGCGGATGCCGAGAAACTCGCAGGGCGCATCACAAATGCAGGCGCCATCTTTATCGGCGCCTGGACCCCAGAATCTGCGGGCGATTACGCAGCTGGTCCCAATCACACTTTGCCGACAGGCCGCGCCGCGCGGGCCTATGGCGGCGTGACCGTCGAGTCCTTTCAAAAAACGATCACAATGCTGAGCGCCAACAGGGAGGGCGCAAAAGCCATTGCGCCCACTGTTGAACGCTTGGCTGCGCTGGAAGGCCTGGATGGCCATGCTACGGCCATGCGTCTTCGCCGGGAGGCGACATCATGAGGCAGGGCAGGCTTTATCTCGATCGCGCAGGCGATACCGATGCGCGCCTTCTCGAAGATGTGCGCGGCCGCGTTGCGTCACACATGGCGCTTTCACCTGATGAAGTGTTGCTTGCGCCGACCACCGGCGCTTTTGCGCTAATTGGTTTGGATCCCAATCTTGCCGTGACGATAGGGCGCGCTGGTTCACCGGTCGCCATGATGCAGCGCGACGCGGTGACGTCTGATCAACGCCGTGTGGAACTGGCATTGAGCGACGATGCCTTGATGGCTGCGTTGAGCGCCCTGAACCCGGTTGCAGACGCCGAACGGCAGGCAGATGACACGCAGCGGGATCAAGCGCTTGGCGAAATTGCGAACATTCTGAAAACCTGGCCTGACGTGGGCACGATGTCCGTGAATGGCAGGTTCATGGATATCACGCTGAGCGATACAGATTCGTTTGATCGACGCTGCAATGCGGCGGGGATTGTACTGGCGAGACCGTCCGGAAAGGAACGCCGCGCGATTTGCCCCGACGCAAAGACGGCGCACGCATTTCTGTCGCGGTTGGCGTTTGACACACGCCGAAATGCCATCATCCGTCGAACCACCAAGGAAACGGATATTCTGGTTGCGCTTGACCTTGATGGCGCGCCGGGCGGTGAGATCACAACGGGCATCGCCTTTTTTGATCACATGCTCGAGCAGATTGCGCGTCATGGCGGTTTTGCGCTCGCCGTGACGGCGACCGGCGATATCGAGGTCGATGCGCATCATACGATCGAAGATGTCTGCCTGGCCCTGGGTGAGGGATTGCGTCAGGCATTGGGTGACAAACGCGGCATTGCCCGTTTTGGCTTTGAACTGCCGATGGATGAGACGCGCGCGGGCGTGTGGATTGATCTGTCAGGACGTCCCTTTGCGAAATTTGACGGCGAGATTCCTGGCGAACGTGTCGCCGGTTTTCCGGTCGAAATGACATCCCATGCATTCCGGTCCCTCGCCGAAGCCATGAAAGCCTCGATTCATGTCGAAGTAACGGGCGAAAACGCTCACCACATGATCGAGGCCTGTTTCAAAACGTTTGGCCGGGCATTGCGTCAGGCCGTCCACGTTGAGGGCCAGGATTTGCCGTCTACGAAGGGCGTGCTTTAGCGCCATGTCCGTCGCAATCATTGATACCGGATGTGCGAACATTTTTTCCGTCCAGGCGGCGCTGGACCGGTTGAGCGCGGACCACAAACTGGCACGCACCCCCGATGATGCGCGCAATGCGTCACATCTCATCCTGCCCGGAGTGGGTACGCCGCGCGCTGCGATGCGGGCTCTGGATTCGCGCGGATGGGCGACGGCTTTACCGACTGAGCGCCGACCGCTTCTGGGTATTTGTCTCGGGATGCAGCTTCTGTTCGAGCATTCCGGTGAAGGCGATGTAGCCGGATTGGGATTACTGCCGGGCAGCGTCCGGAGACTTGATCCGGGTGGCAATCTGGTTTGGCCACATATGGGCTGGAACCAGCTTCAGATTAGGGGCGCCAAAAGCCCGCTGCTCGGCGGGATCGCCGATAAGTCGCACGCCTATTTCGTTCATGGCTATGCCGTTTCGGTGAGCGATTCGACAATTGCGACTACACGATATGGCCGCGATTTCAGCGCCATCGTGCAGCGCGGCAACATTATGGGTTGCCAGTTTCACCCGGAACGCTCCTCCAGTGTGGGTTCTAAAATACTCAGTAATTTCATGGAAATAAGTTATGAAACTTTACCCCGCAATTGATCTGCTTGATGGCCGCGTTGTTCGCCTTGAGCAAGGTGAATTTGATTCCGTGACCGATTATGGTGGCGATCCCGTTGCGGTGGCGGAGCGCTATCGCGACCAGGGTGCCGACTGGATGCACGTTGTTGATTTGTCGGGGGCGCGTGACGGGATGCAGGGGCAGACCGAGGCTATCGAGTCAATCTGTGCAACCGGTCTGAAAGTCCAGTCTGGCGGTGGCATCCGCAATCGCGGCGATGTCGCAAGATTGCTCAATTTGGGTGTGAGCCGTGTGATTATCGGAAGCCTCGCCGTCAGCGAGCCGCAAACCGTTTGCCGCTGGATTGATGAATTCGGACCCGACGCCATTCTGGCCGCCTTTGATTTGCGTCTTGTCGATGGCGCGGCCTATCCGACAACGCACGGCTGGGCGGAGACAGCAAAGCGGACGCTCGATGATATGTTGCGGGCGTTTGAAAATTCGGGCCTGTGCCAGGCGTTGGCGACAGATATCAGCCGGGATGGCGCGTTGAGCGGACCAGCGACCGACCTCTATTCCAAACTTGTCGAGGACTGGCCAGGCATCAAGTGGCAAGCGTCTGGGGGTGTCGCGCAGTTGAGTGATTTGCCGAGCCTGAGACAGAGCGGTGTCGATGGCGTGATCATCGGCAAGGCGCTGTTTGAAAAGCGGTTCACACTGGCAGAGGCGTTCCAATGCTTGCGCGCCGTATAATTCCCTGTCTGGACGTGCGTGACGGCCGCGTCGTCAAGGGCGTAAGGTTTCGCGACCACGAAGATGTTGGCGACGTCGTCGGTCTGGCGAGGCGCTATGCCGAGCAAGGCGCGGACGAATTAGTCTTTTATGACATTACGGCGAGCCCTGAGGGCCGCGCGGTCGAGCCCGAATGGGTGTCAGCGGTCGCGCGCGTCATTGATATTCCTTTCTGCGTCGCTGGCGGCATCAAATCGCTTGATGATGCACGCGCGCGCCTGTTTGCCGGCGCAGACAAGGTATCGGTCAATTCGCCCGCCCTGGCGGATCCTGATTTGATCGACCGCCTGGCGGCCGAATTTGGCGCGCAATGCATTGTCGTCGGAGTTGATAGCCGGGCAACAGACGGTGAGTGGCTAGTGCACCAATTTACGGGCGATCCGATCAAGACCCGGACGCTGGAACGCAAGACGCTCAACTGGATTGCCGAAGCGACGAGCCGGGGTGCCGGCGAAATTGTTCTCAATTGTATGGATCAGGATGGCGTACGCGATGGCTATGACATCGCACAACAGCGTGCTGCGCGAGAGGTTTGTTCGACGCCCCTGATCGCGTCGGGTGGGGCCGGAACGATGCCGCACTTCGTTGATGTATTTAGTGGCGCGGGTGTTGACGGGGCGCTCGCAGCCAGCGTGTTTCATCGCGGTGTTATCGCCATTCCCGAGTTGAAAGCTTTTCTAACTCAAAACGATATTGAGGTACGCACGTGATAGATCCCGACAATGTTGATTTTGCCAAAGGCGATGGTCTTGTGCCCGCTATCGTTCAGGACGCTGACACCCGCCAGGTATTGATGCTGGGCTATATGAACCGCGATGCGTTGGCGCAGACGGTTTCAACAAAGCGGGTCACGTTTTTCAGTCGCTCGAAGAACCGGCTCTGGACCAAGGGTGAAACCAGCGGAAATACGCTCTCACTGGTTTCAATTCGTGCCGATTGTGATGATGACACGCTGTTGGTTCAGGCCAGACCCGCAGGCCCGGCCTGCCATAAAGGCTCGGTGAGCTGTTTTGACGATGGCGATGCGCCGGGGCTGGGTTTTCTGGCTCGATTGATCAGCGTTATTGCGTCGCGGCGCGACTCTGATCCCGACAAGAGCTATGTGGCCAGTCTCTTGGCAAAAGGCCCTTTGAAAACCGCCCAGAAAGTCGGCGAAGAAGGTGTAGAGACGGCTCTTGCCGGAGCGGCGCAGGATGATGCGGCTCTGAGGGAAGAATCCGCGGACCTGCTTTTCCATCTAATCGTGTTACTGGAAAGCCGGAATGTGGCCTTGAGTGACGTCATTGAAACGCTTCGCGGCCGTCACGCCAAAAGCTGAGCAATCGTGCCGCGATAGGTCGCTGCGATACTCTCGCGGTCAATATGACGTCCATCTTTGACGACATGGCGCCCCGCCGACCAGACATCGCACACGCAATCCTTGCCACCGGAAAAAATCCAGCTGTCGAGCAGGGCGTCTTTTGATTTTCCGGCGAGTATCGGGTGGTTCGCGTCCAGAGCCACCAGATCGGCCCAGCGGCCGGTTTTGATTTGCCCGCTGTCCCGGCCGAGCGCCTGGGCACCGCCACTTAGCGCGGCGTCAAAAAGGGCGCGCCCGGTCGATTGTCCCGGGGCGGCCATCACATTTCGGGTCTGCTGCGCAAGGCGTTGGCTCCATTCCAGCAGCCGCAATTCTTCGGCAGCGTCGGTACGAACGTGACTGTCTGTGCCGACGCCCCAGCGCCCAGCGGTATCGCGATAGGTTCCGCCGGGAAAGACACCATCGCCGAGATCGGCTTCCGTCGTTGGACACAAGCCTGCAATCGCGCCGGACCGGGCGAGAGCGGTGGTTTCATCCTCTGTCATGTGGGTGGCGTGAACCAGGCACCAGCGCGCATCAATTTCAGCATGGTCCAGCAGCCACTCAACGGGGCGCGCGCCGCTCCACGCCAAACAGGCTTCGACTTCACGCATCTGCTCGGCAATATGGATATGAACCGGCCCGCCGGGACAGGCCACAAGGGTTGCGGCCAGCATGTCGGGTGTCACAGCGCGCAAGGAGTGAAAGGCCAGGCCGATCGCATCGTCCGGACGCGCCAAATGCGCCCGTGTGCATTCTCGAATACGCAGCAATTGGTCGGGCGTATTCAAAAAGCGCCTTTGTCCATCACTTGCTGGCATGCCGCCAAAATCACTCGCGGCGTAGAGTACCGGTAGATGGGTCAGGCCCATGCCGGTTTGGCTTGCGGCGCTGGCAATTCGTCCGGAGAGCTCAGCCGGATCGGTGTAGGACTTTCCATCGGTGTCGTGGTGCAGGTAGTGAAACTCGGCAATGGACGCGAAGCCGCTTTCCAACAATTCGACATGAAGCTGAGCGGCAATGGCTTCAATATTCTGTGGCCGCAGCTTGGGCAGGAATTGATACATCGCATCGCGCCAGGTCCAGAAGCTGTCGGACCCGGTACCACGGACTTCTGTCAGACCAGCAATCGCGCGCTGGAATGCGTGACTGTGCAGGTTGGACAAGGCAGGCAGCAGGATTGCAACGCGGTCAGCATTGCTGTCGAATTCCACGTCAACAGATACGGACGCAATGCGACCGTCAGTGGATATCTCGATCGAAACACCGGATTTCCAGCCATCCGGTGTCAGTGCGATATCGGCATAGAGCTTGCGCATGGAAGCCTTCCTCTGACAAAGACGTATCTCGGATTCGCACTCAACGGGAGGGGATGATGCGCTTCGACCGTCTTTTTACCAATGCCCGTCTCGCAACAATGACAGAGACCGGTGCATTGTATGGCGCCATTGATGGCGCATCCATTGCGGTCCGTGATGGCCGCATTGCATGGGTGGGGTCGGACAATGATCGTCCCGCTGATGTCGACATTGATGCGGTTGATGACCTCGAAGGTCGGTGGGTCACCCCCGCCTTGATCGATTGCCATACGCATCTGGTCTTTGCCGGTGATCGGTCTGGCGAGTTTGAGCGCCGGCTTGCAGGTGAGAGCTATGAATCCATTGCCCGGTCTGGCGGCGGCATCAAAAGTACGGTCAATGCGGTTCGGAATGCGACGGCGGCTGAGCTCGCCGCATCGGCCCTGTCTCGCTTGGATGCTTTGACTCAAGAAGGCCTTGGAACCATAGAAATTAAAAGCGGTTATGGGCTTAACTTCGAGTCAGAAATTAACATGCTAAAGGCGGCGCGTAGCATTGGGCTGGTGTCCGGTATTCGGGTTGAAACCACGCTGCTGGCTGCCCATGCAGTGCCGCCGGAATTTGCGGGCAATGAAGACGGCTATATCGACGAGGTGTGCATCCCGTTGATCGCTGAAGCGGCGCGACAAGGGCTCGCCGATGCCGTTGATGCGTATTGCGAAGGGATTGGGTTTTCACCTGATCAGGTGCGCCGCGTGTTTGAGACTGCGAAGGCTTCTGGCCTGCCGGTCAAGCTCCACGCTGACCAACTCTCTGACCTGAATGGAGCCGCACTGGCCGCAGAATTTGGTGCGTTGAGTGCCGACCATCTCGAATACACCAATGACGCCGGTATTTCGGCGATGGCCAAGGCTGGCACTACAGCGGTGATCCTGCCCGGGGCCTATTACATGATCAATGAAACGCAAAAGCCGCCAATTGAGGCGTTCCGGGCCGCCGGCGTTCCGATGGCACTCGCCAGTGATTCCAATCCGGGTACGTCGCCCATCCTGTCCCTGCTCACGATTGCCAATATGGGGTGCACGCTTTTCGGCATGACGGTTGAGGAGGCGTTGGCCGGGATCACACGCGAAGGCGCGCGGGCCTTGGGATTGGCCAACGCGGTCGGCACGATCGAAACTGGCAAATACTGTGATCTGGCCATATGGGACGTGGAAAATCCGGCCCAATTGGTGCAATGGGTCGGCATCAAGCCTCTACATGGGCGTGTCTTGAACGGAGAGTGGGCGTGAGCGTCATTAATCTGAAGCCTGGCTCAATGGGCCTTGCCGACTGGCGGGCCGTCTATCGCGGCGCCGATGTCGTTATGGAGGCAAGCGCCCGCCCAGCCGTCGATGCCGGCGCGCAGGCCGTTCAGGATTTGATCGCATCGGACCGTGCCATTTATGGCGTCAATACAGGTTTTGGCAAACTCGCTACCGTTCGGATCAGCGATGA
>CAXBKM010000007.1:0-17282 GCA_963976265.1 uncultured Maricaulaceae bacterium | reverse complement strand
CCGCACGGCGGTCAGGCCATCACTGGCACCCAGAGGCTCCAGCGTATTGTCCCAATCGGAATAATTCACATCGACAGGCCGCACCTCCACGCCATGCTCGCGCGCATCCCGCACGATCTGGGCAGGCGCATAGAAGCCCATCGGCTGGCTGTTCAGGAGCGCGGCGCAGAACACATCCGGATGATGGCATTTCAGCCAGGAAGACACGTAGACGAGCAAGGCAAACGAGGCGGCATGGCTTTCGGGGAAACCGTATTCACCGAACCCCTTCACCTGGTCGAAACAGCGCTGGGCAAACTCCGGCTGGTATCCGCGCGCGGTCATGCGCGACACCATCATGTCTTCATAATTCTGGATCGTGCCGACCTTGCGGAAAGTTGCCATGGCCCGGCGCAGGCCATTGGCTTCATCCGGTGTGAATTTGGCTGCATCAATCGCGATCTGCATGGCCTGTTCCTGAAACAGCGGCACGCCTTTGGTTCGTCCCAATATCAGTTCAAGCTCGTCTGCTGGCCCATATTCCGGCGAAGGTGATGGGTAAATGATCGGTTCCAACCCTTTGCGGCGACGCAAATAGGGATGGACCATATCGCCCTGAATGGGGCCGGGCCGGACAATCGCGACTTCAATGACCAGATCGTAGAAATTCCGGGGTTTGAGGCGCGGCAGCATATTCATTTGCGCCCGGCTTTCGACCTGAAAGACCCCGACGGAATCGCCTTCGCACAGCATGTCATAAGTCGCCGTGTCGTCTGCCGGCACACTGGCCAGATCATGGCGCGGTCCACCATGCAGCGCAATCAGGTCAAAACCCTTGCGAAGGCAGGTGAGCATGCCAAGCGCCAACACATCGACCTTCATGATGCCAAGCGCATCAATGTCGTCCTTGTCCCATTCGATGAATGTCCGGTCGGGCATGGCCGCATTGCCAATGGGGACGGTCTCGACAAGTGGGCCCTGGGTCAGAACGAAACCGCCAACATGCTGGGACAGATGGCGGGGAAAGCCGATGAGCTCGGTCGTCAGCCTTATCGCGCGGCGGATCATTGGATTGTCGGGATCCAGACCGGCGTCTTTTATGCGCGCATCATTGACCGCCTTGCCCCAGCTGCCCCAGACGGTTCCGGCCATGGCCGCGCCAACATCCTCAGACAGCCCCAATGCCTTGGTGACTTCCCTGACCGCCGAGCGTGGACGATAGGAAATCACTGTTGCGGTGAGCGCTGCGCGGTGTCGGCCATAGCGCCGATAGACATACTGGATGACCTCTTCGCGGCGCTCATGTTCAAAATCGACATCTATGTCGGGTGGCTCACGGCGCTCCTTCGACATGAAGCGCTCAAAGAGAAGGTTGGACTCATCTGGATTGACGCTCGTAATGCCCAGACAATAGCAGACCGCAGAATTGGCCGCAGAGCCGCGCCCCTGGCAGAGAATATTCTGCTTGCGCGCCCAGGCGACAATGTCATGCACGGTCAGGAAATAGGTGGCGTAGTCGAGCTCCCTGATAAGCAAGAACTCCTTGTCGATAGCCGACTGAACCTTTGGCGGCACCCCATTGGGGTAGCGTTCCTGTGCACCCTTGCGGGTGAGATGTTCCAGATGGCCTTGCGGTGTCGTGCCGCGAGGTACCGGTTCGTCGGGATAATGATAGGCCAGTTCATCAAGCGAAAACTGGCATCGGTCCGTGATCTCTATCGTGCGAGCCAGGGCGGCTTCATGACCGGCAAACAGCCGTGCCATTTCTTCAGGATGTTTGATGTAACGCTCTGAATTGGCTTCCAGGCGAAAGCCTGCCGTTTCGATGGTTACGCCGTCCCGGATACAGCTCAGAACATCCTGTAAGGGACGGCGGTGGGGAATGTGATAAAGGACGTCATTGGTTGCAAGGATGGGCGCGCCTGTTCGTTCCCCCAAGGCCGACAGGCGCGCAATGTGCTCACGATTGCGTCCGCCATGACGAAAGCTTGCGGCGAGGTAACACCGTCCGGGCCATAATTTTGCCAACTCAGCCAGACGCTCTTGAAAGGCGTCATCCATGATCTGAGGCGGAACGACAATAAAGACCTGCCCGTCTGAGTGGGCTTGCACATCGTCCAGCGCGATATGGCATTCGCCCTTGGCGACATCGCCCATCTTGCCCTTCGACAGCAGGGTGGAGAGCCGACCATAGGCGGCCCGATCCATCGGATAGCAAAGCAGGCTCAAACCGCAGAGGAGATCAAGGCGGCAACCCACCAGGAGTTTGAGATGATGCTCCCTGGCCGCCTGATGCGCCCGCACGACACCGGCCAGCGTATTGCGGTCGCATATCCCGATTGCGCAAAGCCCGGAGGCTTTGGCCTGAGCGACGAGTTCCTCGGCATGGGATGCCCCGCGCAGAAAGGAAAAGTTTGTCGTGACCTGAAGTTCGGCGTAACGGGTCATGAGAAAAGCGCGTGAATATACCAGCGTGGATCACCGCCGCGCCCATCTGAATAAAGACCATCGCGAAACACCCAATAGCGGCGCCCGTCCTCGTCCTCGATACGGTAATAGTCGCGCGCACGGGCGCTTGAATTGAAGCTGCGCCACCATTCAGGCGCGATGCGCTCCGGCCCGTCTGCACGTTTGACCAGGCGCGACATGCGCCGCCAGACAAAACGGACAGGCGGTCCATCGGGGACTTCAGCCAGCACATCGACCGCTTCAGGCCGGCCCAGCATGCGGGCGGGTCGATCACCGCGACAGGCCAACAAGGCGTTATCCCAATCGCCCGCTTCGCCTTCAAAGGGAATATGGGTTTCAGCCCGCGCCGGATCATGAGTGTTGATCGGGCACGGTATTCGCACTGCGCCTTCGCCCAATCGCGCGGTCAGACGGTCCGCGAGGGCGGCCAAAGCCGTCTTGTCGACAGGCTCCGGTGCCAGATCGGCGGACAGGTGCCGGGCTTCGGTTTGCAGATTATCGGGCCGAAAGGCGGCAAGGGTCAGAAGATCAATCCCGAAACCGGGGTCAATGCTTTCGATACGATCGCGAAAGAGACGAAGGATATGAGCCGAATCGCGCACTGAGCGCGCCGTTGACAGTGAGAGAGTCGACGCCGCTCCATCAGAGCGAAAGGCCATCAGCACAAATTCCCGCGCACCGCATCCATCACGCTCCAGTTTTGTGCAAAGTGTTTCGGTTAATCCGGTCAATGCTGCCGCAATGCCGTCTCCACAGACAAGCGGCTCTACGAAGGATTGGCGTGCGATGTAATCGGGAGGGGTTTTCAGCGGCGCCAGAGGTTCCTGAATGAGGCCCAGGGCCTGATCCAGACGCAGGCGTACAGCATTGGCGGCGTTTTTCGATGCGAACCGCCGCGCCAGTGCGCTCCGGTCAATATTATAGAGCTGACCTATCCGGGTCAGACCAAAGCGGCGAAGCAAACATTCGGTGTTTTCGGTGAGACGAAGCCCGGCAATTGGCAGGTCTTTCAAGGCCTGTTTTATCGGTTGATCGCCCCGGCAGACGGTGACCTTTCCGGGTCCATATCGCGACAACGCCCAGGCTGCGCCGGGTGTTGGACCAACACCAAGCTGGCAGGTAAGGCCTCCGGCCTCCATGCGTTCACCAATATCACTGAGCAGTGCGCCTTCACTGCCAAACAGGCGCGCGCAGCCCGTGACGTCGAGCCGCAGGCCATCATCTCCATCAAGCGCAGACAGCGGCGTCCAGCGCGTGGCCCAAAGCCCCAGGGCTTTCAGCGCGGCCTTGTCCGCCTGGCGATCAATGGGCTCTGCCACAATGTCCGGCGCACGGCTTTTGGCATCGGCAAAACGAAGCCCGGTCTCAACCCCCAGCGCTTTTGCTGGGCGATTGACTGCCGCCACCCGTAATCCGGTGCTGCCCTGTTCGGTCAGAATGAAAGGGGGGTCACCCTGTTTGCCGGAAAGGCAGGATGTCAGCTGGGCTCGCCGGATCCGACGCAGTCGGTCTATCGGCCAGTTGGGAAACCAGACGCAGGCATAGCGCCTCATCATCAAACTCCAGATTAAAGCGATGCCCCGCTTGGTTCTGTGCGCTCCGGCAGCGTTCGAGCTTTGCCGTCCAGCGCGGGAAACCCGGCGCACGCGGGTCAAAAGGGTTGGGCGCTGAGGGCGCAGGTGAAACGCGCCAGCGCGCATGCGCGGCTGTTGCGCCTTCGCGTGTGTGCGGCAGCAACAGCAAAGACGGAGTTCCGCCCACTTCACTGGCCAAAATCAGTCGCCGTGTGGCGGTAAAGTCGATATCGCGAAGTTCGGTAATGACGGTCGAAACGGCTCCCGACCGTATGCCCTCCTCGGTCGCAATGAGGGCTTCCATGGGAGAGCTGGCTTCAACGAACAGAAACCGCGCTGGATCAAGTCCGAAACCGGCCGCCCCAAGCCCAGTGACCCGGCCCTGATCAACCGACAGGCTGCGTTCGTATATCCAGAGCCAGACACCCGCGCGCGAGTCTCTCAAGGCCGCCAGCGCAAAGCCCGTTGCCGCACCAGTATCACCATAATGACCTTCGACAATTTCATGCACACCGGCCTTCGCCAAATCGAGCGGGAAGGCGGACGTTGCGGCATCATCGCGCAAACCTGCAACGGGTTGCGCGAGGCGTGTAAGACCTCTCTTGTCGATCATATGTTCTATATTTGTTCCAAGCACCCAATGAGTCAATCGGCTTGAGTGAATCATGAAGAATGAGACGGTACGGAGCGCATAATTCTCATATGAACCGGTTGCAGCTTGGCTGAAGATTCCGCCCTTGTTTCGTAATGTCGAAAGCCTGCTCCATGAGCGCGGCATCGACCAGAGCCAGGATTCGCCCCTGGTCCGGTGGAAGGGTTCACGTCTTCTGATACCAAAAATCCGACGCCGCGCTGAATGATGGCCCGGTTAAAGCGGGTAGTCGCGTTCCGGATCAATGCCGGCACTTACCAGAAATTTTCGCACTGCGCGCACTTCATCCTTGGGAAGGCTGTGGTGTGCGTGATGGAAATTCGCTGTATGCCCGTTCAGCGTCACGGAAAATTTGGCTCCACTGCGCTCATGCAGCTCGCCGCCGAGATCCGACAAAACGTGTTCGACATCAATCGGTGCCAGATTGGCGGGCTCAGGGTGCGCAAAAAGTGCGTGAAGGGTTTTGCGATGCTTGTGGTTCATACTGACCTCCATGTTCCAACAGGCAAACGCTATAGCGGCCTGGTTGACCGGGCGATGCGGCAAAACGGCCTATAATTGCATCGGAGGACTCTGACACATTCGGCAATTTTCCGATCTGCATCGGTCGTGGCCTGGAGGGCGACGTCTGAGGGGACTTTTGTGGACCTAACCAGACCCGGCCGTAGTCATATCCTGCTCATCAAACAGATCGTTCAGATAGGCCGCGATCCGAACCCCGCCCTGTGACAGGCGCGTGCGCATGGTGGCGCGGTGCTCGTAGACATAATCCCATCGCAGCTCGGCATCATCCGGATAGACGCCGTCGCGCAACGCTGCGCTTTCGGCGATCCAGACAAGCGGATCGGGATCCATCCAGGCCGACGCCTGTTCGTCGGTGATCCGGGCGCTCAGCCAGTCAGTCATCTCGGTGTAGGAAAGTTGTTCGTGGTCAACCAGGTCTTCATCCCAGGCCAGATGGAGCGTTGTGACGGTATCAAACCAGACAACTGTCACATCATTTCCTCCGCGATCCAGGCCGTTTCCGACATGAAGCGGCTGATGCAGATCGCCGATGATATGCACAATGAGACGCAAAGCACGCTGGCGCTCTTCAAGTGGCGAGTCTGTGTCGATGACAACTTGCGAGAATTGCTGCAAGGCTGTGTAAGCATCGCCCTGTGGCGGCGCATTGGCCGGGTCATAGCCCGCCTCAATGTCGGGCACGTCAAGGTGATGATAGGCCCCGGCGGCCCGCCAGAAGTCTTCATCGCTGGATCGCATGAAATCGGGCCAGGTTGACGCTTCAGCCAGACTTTCAACCCCCAGAATGTCCTGAACCGCCGCGCGCGCGTCATCGCTCAGATAGAGATCGGCAATGGCGCCGGTAACCCGATGTCCGGTCTTGCCCCACCCCATGGCGGGCGTTGCGGTCATCAGGAAGGCGCAAATCAGGGCGACAAGTTTTTTCATCATGGTTTCCTGTGCTTTGAAATTCGGTTTGCACCACAAAGTTTACGTGCTGTGCGTAGCGCGCTGTTTGGCAAAACCCTCAAGAGATTCGCGTGAATTCACAACAAATGCCGGCCCCTATTCTGGATTGCCACACCCTTTCGCCTGCTGCTGGAAAATTTAGAAAAAATTTAGGGCGTGCCGACGGCGTTTGGCTTGAGCGAGGTAAAAGTGATGCTAGCGTTTGAAAATGTCCAAGCTCGATTTTATTCGTTCCGCGAAATCGTGGATTTTGGTTGCGTTGTCCGGTGCCGTTTTGGGCTTGCCCATGGCCTGTATGGCTCAGGAAATAACCGACGATGTTCCGATCTATGACGCTGATACCCTGAATCTCGACACAACTGATTTGCGTCCGCACCGCCTTCTCTACGACCCTACGCAAGGTGAGAACGGGCTTGAAGACGGCATTTTCAATGATGGCGTATACCCCAATCCGCGGATCGCAATTTCGCTGGAACGGACACTCTACTACGAACCTGATGATACCGCGCATGACGCTATTCGCATTCGATGGGTCTCCAACACGCATCCCCATACCGATGCAGTCGTGGTTGATGCGCAGACACTTGCCATCGTCAACGAGATTACGCGAGCGGGTCGCCCCTGGCAGACTCGCAGCGAGATACTGCATATTCGCGGGCACCAGGCCCACGTCACCATCATCTCGGACGACGACGCGCCGACTCACGAAACCGTGACGCTCAGCCATCGCCATTATTACGGTGTCATGGTTTTGCCTTACCTGTTTGCATCCATGAATGTTCCAGACGGAGCACAATTTCGATTGCCGAGCGTCGGATCCGGTGGTGAGGGCTTCATATATGTCGATGTGATCGGTCCGGCCACATTTCGTAATGCTGCCGGTAATGTGCAAGGCGCACGCCTTGTGCGTTCGCGGCATGGCTGGGGCGAGATCGACTGGTATGTGGACGCCGACAACGCACCCTACAATGTTCACGCTATCTGGCGATTTGGTGATGGGACAGGCGCGCTGACCGGAGGCTCATCTGTTTCACAAGTCGTTGACTGGGATGTTTTCGATCAGGACCCGACCGGCGCGCTGATCGATGCGGACCGACATGCCAGGTCTTTCAACCAGACCGAGTCGGACTGAATCAAACCGCGTATCAAGCATCAAAATTCGCTATGACGCTCGATCTTATAATTGAGCGATCGAGACATCAGCGAAATTAATGCCAGACTCCACCGTGACACGTGAATTCATCTATGCGCCGCCGCCCGATACCGGTTTGCCGATAATCCATATCGACGACCATATCCTGGTGCTCGACAAGCCGTCCGGCCTTTTGACCGTGGCCGGCAATGTGCCCGAGCGGGCCGATTGCCTGGAGGCGCGCGCGCGAAAAGACTATCCGGCGGCGCGTATCATTCACCGGCTCGATATGGACACGTCCGGCGTTATTATTATGGCCCTGACGCCCGCCGCCCAGGTTCATATCGGTCGTCAGTTTGAAAAGAGACAGGTCCAGAAATCCTATATCGCACACGTGTGGGGACATATGGAGGCGGAGTCCGGCCGCGTTGATCAACCCTTGATTACCGACTGGCCCAACCGTCCCAAGCAACATATTGATCCGGTCAATGGCCGCGTCGCGATCACGGACTGGCAGGTTATTGAAACCATGCAGGATTATACGCGGGTCCAGCTGACGCCATTGACCGGGCGCAGCCATCAATTGCGCGTTCATATGGGCTTTCTGGGGCATCCCATTCTGGGCGATAATCTCTACGCACATGGCGATGCATTGGCGGCCAGCGCACGGCTTTGCCTGCACGCTGAAGAGATCAGCTTTGCCCATCCCGTTTCCGACGCAATTTTGACATTCAAGAGCCCCGTCCCGTTTTAGTCGTGAGCGCCAGCGCGCCCAAAGCAACGCGTGATGAAGCCGGGCGGTGGACGACGTCTGGAATCAAGTTACCCAACATGCCCATGTCCAAGCTTTATTTTACATACAGTGCGATGAATGCCGGGAAATCGGCCATCCTCCTGCAGGCGGCTCACAATTACCGTGAATGCGGGATGGAGGTGATGCTGTGGACGTCTGGCCTGTATGCCAGTGATCCGGGATCGACCATGGGCGAAATTGAATCGCGCATTGGATTGCGGGCACCGGCGCACCAATTCCATGCCGAGACCGACATGTTTCGTGCGATCAAAAAGCAAAAAGAGTCGGGTCCGCTGGACGCCATCTTCATCGATGAAGCGCAGTTCTTGACCAAGGCCCATGTCTGGCAACTCTCGCGTGTCGGTGACGAGCTGGGCCTGCCCGTACTCTGCTATGGCCTGCGCACGGATTTTCAGGGCGCCCTGTTCGAAGGCTCTGCAGAGCTGTTGGCGATTGCCGACGATTTGCGCGAGGCGCGCACGATTTGCCATTGCGGTCGCAAGGCGACGATGAATTTGCGCCATAACGCCGACGGCACTGCCGTCACGCAAGGGGCGCAAGTGGGTGTTGCGAAATCAGACTATGAATCGCTGTGCCGGAAACACTGGCGCGAGAGGCTGGCTCAGGCCTGATCGGTCGCCGCGCCGCGAAACAGCACGAGAGCGCGGCCGGTTGCAATGATCTCACCTGTGGAATTCCGACAAATGGTTTTGAGATCGACCAGTTTTTTTTCCGGCCTCAACCGGGTGATTTCTACGCAGGCTGTCAGCACATCGCCGGGTAGGGCACGGCCTTCAAAATGTGTTTCCTGTTTGAGATAATTCGTTCCGGGCCCCGGCAAATCCATGCCCAGAAGGTCAGAAAACAGCGCATTGATAAGGGGTTCTGGAACGCAATCAGATAGCGTGGGCAATCCGGTCAGCCGGCCGAGCGCGTCGATATCGCTCTTTGAAAAAATACGATTTCGTATGGCGGTGTCCCCGATCTTCATGATGCCAACTCTGTTTCGCCTTCAACGCAGATGGCCTGATCATTCTTGCGATGCGCCTGCATGGCGATAACGGGGCCGTGCTCTCCCTGACGTGTGATACTGGCTGAAAACACCAATGTCTCACCAATTCGGGCGGGGTTGGGAAACATGACGGCCTGTGAGATTTGCCGCGCGCCGGGAGCAAGTTCCGCGACAAGGTTGCGCAGGATGGAACACAGAAATGCGCCATGTGCGACGGGCTTTTCAAACGCAGTGCGCGCCGCGAACGCCGCATCGACATGGATCGGATTGGCGTCGCCAGACAGGGCCGCAAAAGCGTCAAAGTCGGCTTGCGTCATCTGGCGCTCCAGCGTCACGGTTTGTGGTAAGTCGCCGCTCATCCTTTCAGAAGGTGTTTTTGAACCTTGCCAGCAGCCGTGCGCGGCAAATCATCGACAAAAACGAACCGGGCCGGGACTTTGAAAGCGGCGAGGCGTTCCCGGCAATACGATGTCAGTGCGGCGGCGTCGCCGGTCACGCCGCCCTTCATCTGGACATAGGCGCAACCGGTTTCGCCCCATTTATCGCTTGCCTCACCGACGATGGCGGCTTCGAAGACGCCCGGACAAGCGGCCAAAATGTTTTCAACTTCGGCCGGATACACATTCTCGCCGCCGGAAATATACATGTCCTTGATACGGCCTTCGACAAAGACATAACCATCGCGGTCGCGACGGCCCAGATCGCCACTTTTCATCCAGCCATCTTCGGTAAACAATGCTGCCGTTTCCTCCGGACGATTCCAGTAGCCCGGTGTCAAACCCGGGCCGAGAAACTGGATCTCGCCGACCTCATCAATGCCGGCCTCATCGCCATCACCGCGCGCGATGCGTGACTGAATCAGGATTTGTGACTGGCCGACCGAACCGATTTTTGTGGTTGCTGCTTCCGGATTGGACAGGAAGGCCGTGGGGCCTGTTTCAGTCATGCCAAAACCATTGCAGACACGTGGGCCGCGCGCCGCAAAAAGCTCGACCAGCGAGTCGGGCAGGGGGGCGCCGCCGCAGGACCAGTGGCGCACTTTCGACAAGTCCGCCTCGTCAAAATCAGGATGCAGGCTCAATTCTCGATAAATGGCCGGAACGCCCAGGAAAACATCGATTTTGCCGTCCGCGGCCAGGCGCAGGGTCTCGCCCGCATCAAAAGCCGGCAGGATGTACGATGTGCCGCCGGCAATCAGGACGGGCAGTGTATGCAAATTGATTCCGGCCGTGTGAAAAAGCGGCAGATAGTTGAGGCTGGAATCCGTTCCGCGCAGCCCAATCGCCTGACCGATATTGATGTAGTTGATGATCGCCATCGCATAGGTCTGGATCACGCCTTTCGGGCGTCCTGTCGTCCCGGATGTGTAGATCAGATACCAGGGATCTGACCCGGGCCATTGATCGCGACTGATATGCGCAGGGGCTCTCGCCAAATCGTCTTCATAGGATTGATCGAGATTGAGCGCGGGCAGTTTGTGTCCTTTGAGCAGGGTTTGGCTTGTCGCCGCATCTTCCTGTCCATGGATCAGCAGGACGGGATCACAATCGTCCAGAAGCCGTGAAAGCTCGGCCGGCGGCATGCGCCAGTTGAGCGGGACCAGGATGGCCCCCAGCTTGGCGCAGGCGAACAGGATTTCAAAAAACGCGATACGGTTTCGACACAAGATGACCACGCGGTCGCCTGACGAAACATCAAGCGATTCCAGAAGACTGGCGGCGCGGGCGGCGCGATCATTCAGGTCGCGATAATTGCACGACACGTCGGTGGTGACCTCGCTCAGCGCAATTCTGTCCGGCGTCAGGCGGGCGCGCTGCGCGGCAATGTCCGTGACAAATTTCATCAGGCACGCCCCGCCTTGGCATGACTGGCGGCAAAGGCCCGCATGCGGGCAATTGTCTCGGGGCGGGCAACCAGATCGACGAAGGCTTCGCGTTCAGCCTCCAGGGCGCGGGCCAGCGTGTCACGATCCGGGCCAATCAATGTTCGCGCCGTACGCAGGACTTCCGGATCGAGCGCGTTCATCCGCGCGAACTCGGTCTTCAGCGCCCCTGCAAGCTGATCGTCATCGACGACCGTGTCGCATAACCCCAAACGCAGGCAGGCCTCGGCCGATTGTCGATCATCACCGGCAATCCACGCGCGCGCCCGCGCGGATCCGATCCGCGTGGGTAGCAAGGCGGTCCAACCTCCATCGGGCGCAAAGCCCATCGCGCCATAATAGGGCTGAACAAACGCCGACCGCGCCATGATGATACGGTCAGCGACAAGCGCCAGGCCCAGAGAACCGCCGGTCATTGGCCCGTTGATCGCCGCCAAAATGGGCACCGGGCAATCCCAAAGCGCCAGCATGACCCGGTTCAGCGCACCAACAAGCCGGTCAGCATAATCGCGCAGGCCTTCCGGATCGCCGGCGTGCTGGAGGCATTGCAAGATATCGCCGCCCGTCGAAAAGGCGCGCCCAGCGCCCGTAAGGACAAGGGGCTGATCGGTCGGGATTTCGCCAAGCGCGTTGCGGAGCTGGTTCAGCATTTCGACATTCAGGCTATTGCCGCGTTCGGGGCGCGACAGGGTCAGCCAGCTGGCGCCATCGCGCGTCGAAATCGCTATCAGGCGCTCACTCGTCATTTTGCGGCAAGTCCGTTCTTCAGAAGCTCATGGACCTCGTCGGCCAGTTCATCGGTTGATCGCGATTGATCCCAGACGCCGAAGCGCATGCCCAGGAAGACCGTTATACCGATGAGCGACCAGGCCAGAATTTCGCTGTCGCCGGACCGGATTTCACCGCGCTCGGCGGCGTCATCCAGATTGCGCTGATAGCCGTGCGCGAAACTCTCATAGTAATCGCGATAGGCATCCGGGGCGACAAACTGGGCCTCCATAACGATACGATAAAGGTCGGTATGCGCCCGGGCAAATTCTATAAAGGCCTTGGTGCCCTGCCGCTCGACCTCAAGCCGGTTGGCCGCGTCCGCCACGCGTTCGGCAATCCAGGCCCGCGTGACCTGGCCCATATGAGCGACCAAATCCCTGAAAATTTCGTCCTTTGAGTCGAAATAAACATAGAATGTTCCCAGTGCGACCTTGGCGCGACGTGTGATTTCGCCAATCGACGTGGCATGAAATCCATGCGCCCCAAACTCGCGTTCAGCCGCATCCAGCAAGCGTCTTCGGGTTCGTTCGCCTCGAGCCGTTTTGGGCGTTTTGTTCGCGGTTTCAGTATTCAAAGTTGACATATGATTCAGTTTTCACAAAATTACACCTAATGCAATATGCACGAATTGGCCCGTCAGAGGCCATGTGCGGGGAGAAAAGATTACCGTGACGACCGCCAGTGTCAGAGCTGCGCCGAAATCATCTGCTGCGTGTTTCATGCTGCGGGACGGTGTACCGATGGCTTATGATGACATCGGCAAAGGCCAGGCCGTCCTGCTGGTGCATGGCTGGGCGGTCAATCGTGGTTTCTTTGCCGACCTTGCCCATCGTCTCCAGTCTGATTTTCGTGTCATCCTTCCCGACTTGCGCGGGCATGGGCAAACGCCTGTTGGCGACGCGCCGATTTCGATTGCCCAACTTGCCGATGATCTCGCTGACCTGGTCGACGCGCTTGACCTGACGCGCATCGTCGCCCTGGGCTGGTCAATGGGCGCGACGGTGTTGTGGAAAATGATGGAGCGCGACGGTATCGACCGTCTTGCGGGCCTGATTATTGAAGATATGAGTCCGCGCGTTCTGAATGATGCGGATTGGTCGCTCGGCATGCAGCGCGGACTTGATGCCGCGATGAGCCACGAGCTTCAGGCCGATATGCGGGCTGACTGGCCCCGATTTGCATCGAGTTTTTCGCCGCGCATGTTTTCACGGGATTATGCGATTGATCCTGACCTCGCCACACGCCTGGCGCAAATGTCAGATAATGATCGCGAGGCCATGGCCGCTCTTTGGGCGTCGATGACAGACGCCGACTTCCGCGCCGCCTTGTCCCAAATAACCATCCCGACATGCGTCATGCACGGCGCACAAAGCCAGACTTACAGCCCGGAGACGAGCCGGTTTCTCGTCGAATCCATGCCGCGCGCACAGCGCATCAGTTTCGCCCGTTCTGGTCACGCCCCGCATATCGAAGAGCCCGAAGCCTTCGCGCGTGCCGTGACTGAATTCGCGCACCGGACACAATCCGGTGGCGGACCGGTCGAATAGTTATCCAAAGGGAGTACGCCATGACTTATCGAAACAAGGCCATCCACACCGCCATATTGATGAGCGGCGTGGCTTCAATGGCATTGCTCAGCGCACCTGCGCTGGCGCAACAGGAGACGAACGCATCGTCGCAATCCACGAATGACGTGATCACTGTAACCGCGCGCCGCCGCGAGGAATCGCTGCAGGATGTGCCGATCGCTGTCACGGCGTTCAGCAACGCCCAGCTTGAAAATGTCGGCGCGCAGGACATTACCTTCGTCGGCCAGTCGACACCAAACGTGACACTGGAAGTGTCGCGTGGCACGAACACGACGCTGTCAGCCTTCATCCGTGGTGTCGGCCAGCAAGACCCCGTCGCAGGCTTCGAAGCCGGTGTCGGTCTCTATGTCGACGATGTCTATCTCAATCGCCCGCAGGCGGCTGTGCTCGACATCTATGACGTCGAACGGATCGAAGTTTTGCGGGGCCCGCAAGGCACGCTCTATGGCCGCAACACAATCGGTGGTGCGATCAAATACGTGACGCGCCGGCTCGGTGACGAGCCGGAAGCCAATGTTCGGCTCAATGTTGGCAGTTACAATCAGATTGACCTGATTGCATCGGGTTCGGCGCCATTGTCGGACACCTTCCGTGTCGGCGGTGCCATCGCGCGATTTACACGTGACGGGTTCGGAACAAACCTCATTACGGGTGATGAGAACTACAACAAGGACGCACTGGCCTTCCGGGCCTCGGCCGAGTTTGAGCCCAATGATCGGCTGTTCTTCCGCGTCGCCTATGATCACATTCAGGATGATTCCAATGCGCGCCAGGGCCACCGCCTGCTCGCCGACCAATTCCCGCCCTTTACCTATCCGGTTCTGGACAATGTCTATGACACCCGCGCCGGCCTGAATGTCGTCGCACAGGAAGTCACCGGATCGGGCGTATCCTTCCTCACCGAATTCCAGATCAATGATCAATGGCAAGCACGCAATATCCTGGCCTATCGCGAGGATTCCTCGGTGTCGCCGATCGACTTTGACAGTCTTCCAGAGGCCGATCTCGACGTGCCAGCTATCTACGAGAACGAGCAGTTCTCGGAAGAATTCCAACTCCTCTATGAAGGCGACCGGCTCGCTGGCGTGCTCGGCTTTTATTATCTCGACGCCGAAGCCAGCACCGTGTTTGACGTTCTGCTCGGCAATACGGGCGCATTGCTCAACCTGCCGGGCCTGAACGCCCAGACATTCGGGGATGTATCGACCAGCACCTGGTCGATCTTCGGGGATTTCAGCTATGATGTGACAGACACGATCAGCGTGTCTGTGGGCGGTCGCTATACATCCGACGAACGGTCTTCGACGGTATTGCGGCGCACCTATATCGGCGGTTTTTCCGAATTCTTTGGCGGCAATCCGACCCTGATTGCCACGACGTCAAACTTCACCGGCAGTGAAGAATGGACTGATTTCAGCCCACGCGCTTCAATCAGTTTCCAGCCGGACAGCGTCAATAATTTCTACCTGTCCTATAGTCAGGGCTTCAAGGGCGGCGGCTTCGATCCACGTGGTCAGACGACGGCTGCGCCTGATCTCGATCTGAGCGGCACTGTGACGCCCGACGAAATCTTCCAGTTCATGATGTTCGAACCCGAAGAAGTGGACAGCTTTGAAGCTGGCTGGAAAGTCGAGCGTCCGAATTACCGCCACTCACTGTCGGTATTCTTTGCCGACTACACGAATGTCCAGGTTCCGGGCTCGGTCGGTGTCGATACAGACAATGACGGCATTGCCGACACATTCAGCGGTGTCACAACCAATGCCGGTGCGGCCACGCTGACAGGGATTGAGTTTGAGGGATCGGCGACGCTGGGCGAGGATGTGTTCCGCCCCGGTGATGGCGTGGATTTGGCCTGGACTATCGGCGTAATTGATGGCGAGTATGACCAGTTCATCAATGCCTTTGGTGTCGATGTCTCAAACACCGCCGAAATCCAGAACACACCCGACCTCACGGCCAGCGCGACGATTTCTTACTCGACACCGGTCGCGCAGGGCGATTTGAACCTTCTGGCTATGGCCTCCTATCGGGGCGATTCCCGGCAATTTGAATTCCCGTCTCCGCTGATTGATCAGCAGGCCTTTACACTGTTCAACGCCAGTGCGGTCTGGAATTCAGGCAGTGGCAACTGGCAGGTTGGCCTGCATGGGCGCAATCTGACGGATGAGCGCTACAGCGTGGCCGGGTATGACTTCGTCAATGTGGCTTCGCCCCTTGGTCTGGAAGGCACACTGACTGCCTTCTACGGCGATCCAAGGACGGTGACAGCAACGGTCGCATACCGCTACTAAGGGGGCGGCGCATTGATCGGCCAGCGCGTCTCCGAGCGCGCTGGCCGATTGTCTTTTCAAGCCAGGTGAGGAGCAGGCCATGAGCCGAAGAATGATTATGGGCGCAGCCATTCTCGTAGTACTGGCGCTTATCGCAGGTGTTATTCTCAACTGGCCCGGCCCGTCCACGCCTGACACCGATCCCAACATTGAGACGGCAGAGACGGCCGATCTTTCGCAGATTCCCGATTCGCCTTACTGGACCGCCGATGATCAATGGGTTGAGGTCGCAGGCCTGCGTACACGCGTACGCCAAACCGGCGCGCCAGACGCCGCGCCGATCATTCTGATACACGGATTTTCGGTATCTCTGGAAAGCTGGGACGCCTGGGCGGAAAACCTGTCGACCGATTATCGCGTCATTCGTGCGGATTTACCCGGACATGGACTGACCGGCCCCGATCCGCAGAAACGCTATTCCGTGCCCCAAACCGCCGCCTTCATTGGCAATCTGATGACGGCGATGGATATCGATCAGGCGATTGTCGGTGGCAATTCTCTGGGTGGGCTGGCGGCCTGGCGGTTCGCTGCTGACAATCCGGGCCGGATTTCAGCACTCATTCTTGTCTCGCCGGGCGGCTATTCGATTAATGGTGTTACGGAAGACCCGGTCGCTGTTCCAGCGCCAATTGATGCCTATTTGCGTATGGCCCCCCCGGCTTTTGTGTCGGCGGCCACGGCCCAGCTTTACGGCGATGCAAGCCGCCTCAACCCTGCGGTTCCGACCCGTATTGCGGCGCTAATGGCGCATGACGCAAACGGCGCGGCCATGGTTGAGAGGCTCGAAGTGTTCACACTGCCAGACCCGGAGTCTGATCTGGCGCGCGTCACGGCCCCGACCTTAATCCTGCACGGTGAACGTGACGCCATGATTCCGGTCGACCATTCGCACAATATGGCGCAGATTATCCCCAATGCGCATCTCGTAACCTTTGACGATCTGGGTCACGTCGCGCATGAAGAAGCACCAGGCCGGACGCTCGCCGAGGTTCGCGCCTTTCTGCAGCAAGGGGATAGTGAATGACCGAACCAACAGAACAGGCGGCAACGCCCGCCGCGCCCTCCAACAGCTATCGCCTTGTTGTGATGGGATTGTTGTTTCTGGTTTATGCCTTCAATTTTCTCGACCGTCAGATCATCTCGATTCTTGCCATACCGATTCAGGCCGAACTGGATCTGAGTGATCGCCAATTGGGATTGCTCGGCGGTATCGCTTTTGCGCTCCTGTATTCGACACTCGGCGTGCCGATTGCCTGGTTGGCCGACAGGAGCAATCGTACCTGGATCATTACCGCCGCGCTGACTGTTTGGAGCGGTTTCACGGTATTATGCGGTTTTGCGCAAAATTTCGGACAGCTTTTCCTGGCGCGCGTCGGCGTGGGTGTCGGTGAAGCAGGCGGTGTTGCGCCATCCTATTCCCTGATCGCCGATTATTTTCCGCCGAAAAGTCGAGCCCGAGCGCTCGCCTTCTATTCGCTTGGGATACCCATCGGTTCAGCTTTCGGCGTGATCGTCGGATCACAAATCGCGGGCGGTGCTATCTCCGACAGCCTCGATTGGCGCACGGCCTTTATCGTCGTGGGTGTTGCCGGCATCGTTCTGGCGCCGATCTTCCGCCTGATT